>JAYUCQ010000529.1:0-2862 GCA_043740265.1 Hyphomicrobium sp. | reverse complement strand
GACGCGGCCAAGCTGCTGCAAGGCCTGATAACCAACGATATCGCGAGCCTCGAGACCAAGCCGGATGAATTGTACTTTGAGGCGGCCGTAGCCCATGCCGGGCTACTGTCGCCGCAGGGTAAAATCCTGTTCGATTTCTTTTGCGTGCGCACGCTGGACGGGTTCGTTCTGGACGTCGCAGCCGGCAAAGCAGCGGACCTTGCCAAGCGGCTAACGATGTACAAGCTGCGCGCGAGCGCCGATATTGAGGTCGTCTCCGACGACTATCAGGTGCTGGCGCTGTGGGGGCAGAACGCTTGTTCGTCTGGACCGACGCGTGGCACCATAGCCTTCCGCGACCCGCGTTCGCCGGAACTTGGCTTTCGCATTTTGGCAGAAGCTCGCTTCGCAACAGATATCGCTTCCGCTACAAATGGCTTCAAGGTGGGCGCAGATGACTATCACGCGCATCGCATCGCGCTCGGCGTACCGGAGGGCGGCAAGGACTATGAGTTTGGCGACACCTACCCGCACGAAGCGGATTTCGATGTGTTCAACGGAGTATCGTTCACCAAAGGCTGCTACGTCGGCCAGGAAGTCGTGGCGCGGATGCAGAACAAGACTGTCGTGAGGAAGCGCGTCGTCAAGGTCTCTGGTACAGCACCACTTGTAAGCGGAGCCGATATTCTGTTTGGCGATGTGCCAATTGGAAAGACCGGCTCAGCAGATGGGATAAATGCACTCGCCATGCTGCGGCTCGACCGCGCAGCCGAAGCGCTCGATAAGCAGGTGCCGTTGACGTCGAACGGAATTGCCCTCGCTGCCGACCCAGATGCTCTTGAACGCTATCGCCAATCTGCTGCCACACGCCCTGCGGCCCCAGGCTTTTGATCATGAGCGAAGCTAAAATCGAGCGCTGTCCCTGGAGCGGCATCGCCGACCCAATTTACGCGCGCTATCACGATGAAGAATGGGGCGTGCCGTTGACAGATGATCGCGCACTTTTCGAAAAGCTCACGCTTGAAGGATTTCAGTCTGGCCTATCCTGGCTAACCATTCTCAAGAAACGCGAGAATTTCCGCCGCGCTTTTCAAAACTTCGATGCAACGCGCATTGCTAAATACGGTGCACGCGACATCAACAGACTGATGAACGACGCCGGTATTGTGCGCCACAAACTCAAGATCGAAGCGGCCATTGACAACGCAAAAGCGGTTCTCAGACTCAACAGGCAGACGCCATTTGCACATTTCGTCTGGGGCTTCATCGACGGCGCGCCTCAGCAAAACAAACTGGTCTCAATGAAGGACGCGCAGGCGCAAACCGACGTTTCCAAACGGATCAGCAAAGCGCTCAAAGCCGAAGGCTTCCGCTTTGTTGGACCGACTACGGTCTACGCCTTCATGCAATCGAGCGGCATGGTCAACGACCACCTCGTCAGCTGCCCGCGGCATGCCGTATGCGGCAGACTGCAAGCCACGCTCAAGGTGCCGGGACGATGAGTATAGCGCCCTACGACAAGCCGGTGCGGGCGTGGCAGCGCATGCTATCGGGGCGGCGGCTCGACCTGCTTTCGCCGTCGCCGGATGATATTGAAATCGAGGATATTGCGCATGGCCTTGCCCGCGTTGCCCGCTGGAATGGACAAACAACCGGCACTCACGCATTTTCTGTGGCTCAGCATTCGTTGCTCGTCGCCGATATTGCCGAAGCTCTCAATCCGGATTTCTCGACGCCATTTCGATGCGCGGCGCTGCTACACGATGCACCAGAATATGTCATCGGTGATTTGATCAGCCCGTTCAAAGCCGCCCTCGGCCTCGATTACAAAGCTTTTGAAATGCGATTGCTGGCCGCGATCCACGTGAGGTTCGCCATTCCGCCGGCACTTCCAGCGGACCTCACGCAAGCCATCAAAGAAGCAGACCGCATTGCGGCTTTTTATGAGGCTGTCGGGCTCGCTGGATTTTCACGCGCTGAAGCGGAGATATATTTTGGTGCGCCAAACATAGCGGCAGGTTCGATGACACAACTCAATGCGATCACACCGCTTTCGGCTCATGACGCGCAGCAGAAGTTTCTCCAGCGCTTTGCTATTTTGCACGGCTCGTAAAATCGGGCAATTTTGCGGCAATTTTGAGTGCTTTTGAGCACCACTTCTTCTGAAAATCGCCATGATCGGAGCTTAGCCCGCTTCTGGGGAGCACGGGGATGACAAGCAATGAACATGGAATTGTCAGGTCGAGGCAAGCCAACGTTAGATAAATCACAGCGCGTCACGGCGCGCGATACGGCTGAAAATAACGCGGTTGGCATCGGGCTTAATGCAGCAATCGTTGCTGTGCTCGACAACGAACCCGTCGTTCTGGTCGTACGCAGAGAACAGGATAAGGCTGGGGCAACGGATGTTTTACCGTTCGGGCCGTTCAGTCCGCGTGAACATCGAACTCTTGAGGGCGGACTTAGATCGTGGGTGCGGGATCAAACCGGCCTGGATCTTGGCTATGCCGAACAACTTTATACGTTTGCCGATCGCGGACGCCATCCCGAACCCGGTGATGTCGCGCCGCACGTCGTTTCGATTGGCTATCTCGCACTTACAGAAGCCAGCGGCGAACACGGCTTAACGCATGGCAGCTGGCGGAGTTGGTATCAGTACTTCCCGTGGGAAGATTGGCGTCGCGGACGGCCGGACATTATTGCCAGCGAAATTGAACCACGTTTGAAGCTCTGGGCGGAACGTCCGGCACCCGTTGCGACACCGCCGCGGCCGATTGCGCTGGCGGACAGGGTGCGGATGTGTTTCGGGCTGGATGGCGCAAGCTGGGATGAAGAAAAGGTGCTCGACCGTTACGAGCTGCTCTACGAAGCAGGCTTGCTTGA
>JAYUCQ010000528.1:0-2864 GCA_043740265.1 Hyphomicrobium sp. | reverse complement strand
TCCTTTCAAACATCGATCTCGACGTCCGCGCCGGCGAAATCGTCACCCTGATCGGGCCTAACGGTGCCGGTAAAACGACGCTGGTCAAGTTGATCCTCGGCATCGAGCAGCCCGACAGCGGCCGCATCGTCAAACCGGCATCGACGCGCATTGGTTACGTGCCGCAACGCTTCGAGATCGGCCGGACGATGCCAATGACGGTCGCGGGCTTTTTAGCGCTCGGCCAAGGCGTAACGGGTGACGAGATTGCAAAGGTTCTCAAAGACGTTGGCGCGGCACGAACAGCCGCTAGTCAAGTCTCACAACTGTCTGGCGGCGAAACGCAACGCGTCTTGATTGCCCGCGCCCTTCTCAGAAATCCCAACCTGCTCGTGCTCGACGAGCCGGCGCGCGGCGTCGACTATGTTGGCGAAGCCGATCTCTACGATTTGATCTCCCGCATCCGCGACGAACGCGGCCTCGGGGTGCTGCTGATCTCACACGATCTGCACGTTGTCATGGCCAAGAGCGACCGCGTCATCTGCCTCAACGGTCACGTCTGCTGCTCGGGCAAACCCGAAACCGTCTCACAGCACGCCGAATACGCGCGGCTGTTTGGCCCGCACGCGGCAAGCGCACTCGGCGTTTATTTGCATCATCACGATCACGAGCACGATATTTCTGGTGCCGCGCATCCGATGCCCACTCCAGTTCAACAAGACGTCAAACACCAAGACCGGGGCTCCTGAGTGTTCGAGCTCCCGCAGCCCTTTTTTCTGAAAGCCCTTGCTGCTGGCGTTGGCTTGGCGATTGTTGCCGCCCCGCTCGGCTGCATCATTGTGTGGCGGCGCATGGCCTATGTCGGCGAGACATTGGCGCAGGCGAGCCTGCTTGGTGTCGCGCTCGGCTTAGCACTCGGCATCGACCTGACGCTGGCCGTCGTGATTGCAGCCGTTGCAACTGCGCTGATCCTGATCGCCTTTGGCCGCCAGAAGCTTCTGGCGCTCGACAGCGTGCTTGGCCTCATGCATCACGCCGCCCTTGCTCTTGGCGTCATCGCCATCGCGCTGCTCAAAGGCCCGGCCATCGACCTGATGAGCTATCTCTTTGGCGATGTCTTTGCGGTGACGAACCGGGATCTGGCCTGGGTCTATGGCGGTGGCGCAGCTGTGCTGGCGGCAACGCTGTGGCTGTGGCGTCCTCTGGTCCGCCTCTCGCTGCACGAAGATCTGGCAACTGCCGAGGGTGTTGATCCACAATGGCCGAAGGCGCTGTTCGACCTGCTGCTGGCCGTCACAATTGCGGTTTCGATGAAAATCGTCGGCGTCCTGCTGGTGATTGCCTTCTTGATCGTGCCCGCCGTCGCCGCCCGGCCCTTAGCGTCAACGCCCGAGCGCATGGCCGTCATTGCCGCCGCCATCGGCGTCGCCAGCGTTTTTGCCGGCCTCGGCCTCTCTCTCTATACTGACGCACCAGGCGGCCCCAGCATCGTGCTTGCCATGTGCGCCTCAGCCATCATCTCCCTGTTGGCGGTGGGACGGCAATCGGGCTAAAAGGATTGTCCCATCTCTCGGAGCCTATGCGCAATGGCCGTTGACGCCAACACCGGACTAAAGTCACGCCACCAGACGATTGCGGTCAGCGTTGGCGGCGTCAAAGTCGGCGGTGGCGCGCCGGTTGTCGTCCAATCGATGACTAATACCGATACCGCCGATATTGCAGCAACCGTCAGCCAAGTCGCTGATCTTGCCCGCGCTGGCTCCGAACTTGTCCGCATCACCGTTGATCGCGATGAAGCGGCCAAAGCCGTGCCGCACATTCGCGACAGGCTCGGCAAGCTTGGCGTCACAGTTCCGCTGATCGGCGATTTCCATTACATCGGCCACACGCTTCTCGCCGAAAACCCCGCATGCGCCGAAGCGCTTGATAAATATCGCATCAATCCCGGTAATGTCGGCTTCAAGGATAAGCGTGACCGCCAGTTTGGTGCCATCATCGAGACGGCGCTGCGTTACAACAAGCCGGTGCGGATCGGCGTCAACTGGGGCTCGCTCGACGGCGAACTCTTGACCCATTTGATGGACGAGAACGCCAAGGCACCGGCACCCGTCTCCGCCCGCGCGGTCATGCACGAGGCGATGGTCCAATCCGGCCTGATGTCGGCTGACCGCGCCGTCGAAATGGGCCTCGGCGCCGATAAAATCATCGTCTCGGGTAAAGTCTCGGCGGTCCAGGATCTGATCGCCGTCTATGCGCTGCTTGCCGCCAGAAGCCATTATGCGCTGCACTTAGGCCTGACCGAAGCCGGTATGGGCTCAAAGGGCATTGTGGCGTCGTCGGCTGCCATCGGTATTCTGCTGCAACACGGGATCGGCGACACGATCCGTTTTTCGCTGACCCCCGAACCGGGCGGCGATCGCAGCAACGAAGTCCGCGCCGCGCAAGAACTATTGCAATCGATGGGGCTGCGCTCATTCGTGCCGGTTGTCGCCGCGTGTCCTGGATGCGGCCGCACAACCTCAACGGTATTTCAGGAACTCGCCCGCGACATTCAAAACATGATCCGTGACCGGATGCCGGATTGGAAGACGCGTTACCCCGGCGTCGAGACTTTGAACTTCGCGGTCATGGGCTGCATCGTCAATGGTCCGGGCGAGAGCAAGCACGCCGATGTCGGAATATCGCTGCCCGGCACGGGCGAAACTCCCGCTGCACCAATTTTCATCGACGGCAAGAAAGCGATGACCTTGCGTGGGCCCAACATTGCGGCTGATTTTAAGGCAATTGTTGAGGACTACATCGAGAAGCGATTTGGCGCAGGCGGCGGTGGAACGCGTGCGGCCGGTAACCGTTCTAATAGCGGTTGAGCGCTTATCTCAGAAACT
>JAYUCQ010000527.1:0-2865 GCA_043740265.1 Hyphomicrobium sp. | reverse complement strand
GCAGCATATCGGCGGTCTCGGCGCAGCCGCTGAGCGCCATTGCGGCCACCAGGCCAGCAAATGCACCCGCGAGCTTCATGCCACGCATATGATGCGCCATAATTTTTCTCCCTAATGCCGGACGCCTCTACGGCTCCAGCCGAATCTCTGCGACTGTCAGTCTCTGGGACAGCGGTCAATAAACGCTTAACTGTTGCGGAGATTTGCACGGGTCGTGGATGCAACTGTCGCCACCTGCGGGCGCGAAGGGGATGGCCAAGAGGATTAACGGCATGGTCGAGACGACAGCCTGGACGGCGGCGCAGGTTTTTGCAGAAGATGCGGCTAGTGATACCGATATTCCGGTCTGGCTTTTGAAAGTCGGGAACCTGCCGGATGCTGGCGCGATCGATGAAGCGCAACGCACGTGGCTTGCCGCGCAAAAATTTACAGGTGCTGCCAAGAAGCTCGTAACTGTGCCGGGGAAAGATGGCCGCGTCGCTGGTGTCGCCTTCGGCATCGGCGACGGCGCGTCGGGCGAACCGAGCGGCCCGTCGGATTTACTGACGGGATTGCTGCCGCAAAACTTGCCCGCGGCCACCTATCAGTTCGGCGATGCACCGCCGGCCAGCACCTTGAGCGCCATTGCTTGGGGTCTTGGGTCCTACAAATTTCAGCGCTATCGCAGCGGCACCGACAGCGCGGCGTCGCGGCCGCGTCTCAGAATGCCAGCCGGTGCCGATGCAGCAACCGTCATCAACACCACCGAAGCCGTCTGGTTGGGCCGCGATCTGATCAACACGCCTGCGTCTGATATGGGCCCAGCCGAGCTTGAAGACGCGGCGCGGGCACTTGCTGCACGTCACGGTGCGACCGTCAACGTCATCAGCGGCTATGAACTCTTGCGTCAGAATTTCCCGATGATTCATGCTGTCGGCCGCGCCAGTCCGCGCGCACCACGCCTCATTGATCTGACGTGGGGGCCACTCGATGCGCCCAAGATCACGCTGGTCGGCAAGGGCATTACGTTTGATACCGGGGGCCTCGACATCAAGCCCGCGAGCGGCATGCTGCTGATGAAAAAAGACATGGGTGGCGCGGCAACGGCTTTGGCGCTGGCGCATATGATCATGGGGCAGAAGCTCAAATGCCGGTTGCGTGTGCTCATTCCCGCGGCCGAAAATTCGATCAGCGGTGATGCCTTCCGCCCCGGCGACGTTTTGAAAAGCCGCGCGGGCTTAACCGTCGAGATCGGCAATACGGATGCCGAAGGCCGTCTCGTGCTAGCTGATGCGTTAGCGCTCGCCGACGAGGAAAGCCCGGACAGTATTTTCGTGTTTGCGACGTTAACAGGCGCCGCCAGATCGGCACTTGGACCAGACTTGCCGGCTTTTTTCACGGACGACGAAACACTCGGCAGCACTTTGCCAGCCGCCGCCGCTGCCATTGGCGATCCCGTTTGGCGCATGCCGTTGTGGGACGGCTACAAACGCCACCTTGAATGTGACATTGCCGACATCAATAACGTCTGGGACACGCCGTTTGCAGGTGCGATCACGGCGGCGTTGTTTCTCCGCCGCTTTGTGTCCAACGCTCGGCGTTTTGCCCACTTTGACCTTTATGGCTGGCGATCTGCCGCCCGGCCCCTTGGGCCAAAAGGCGGGGAACCGCAAAGTGCGCGCGCGGTCATGGATCAGTTGCGACGGGAGCTTGGTGCGTGAATATGGTTTTGCAGGACGCTCCGGTGCCGGCCATCGATCCGCGCCGCAATGCTTTCCGTCCAGATTTGGCGGCGGCTTACCTCGAAGGCAAAGTCGAGGCGGAACGCTTCGTCTCCGGCGTGCTCGGACAGATCATCCAGCCGTCCGTGCCGTTGCGCAAAGCGCCGGACGTGATGCGTGGCCTTGAAACCGAGGCGCTCTTTGGCGAAGCCGTCACCGTGTTTGATGAAGCCGACGGATGGGCGTGGGTGCAATTGGCCCGCGACGGGTACGTTGGATACATTCCTTCCGGCGCAATCCGCTCCGGCCCGTTGTTGGTGCCAAACCACCGCGTTCAAGTGCTCGGGACATTCGTATACCCCGTGGCCGATATCAAAGCGCCGCCCATCATGCACTTGCCGCTCAACGCTTTGCTGACCGTCACTGGCGGCGATGACCGGTTCGTCGATTTGGGACCGGGCGGATTTGTCATTGCCCGCCACGTGGCAACGCTCGACCGTCCTGCGCGCGACTATGTCGAGATTGCAGAGCGTCTAATCGGCACGCCGTACCTGTGGGGCGGCTGTACACGCATTGGCATCGACTGTTCGGGGCTGGTGCAGACGTCGCTTCTGGCGGCCAATATTATAGCGCCGCGCGACAGCGACATGCAGCGGACGGAATTGGGCGTTGAAATACCTATCACCGAAGATTTCGACGGCCTGCAGCGCGGGGATATCGTCTTTTGGCAGGGTCACGTCGGCATCATGGCGGACTCAGTGATGCTGGTCCACGCCAATGCTCATCACATGGCGGTCGCCACCGAACCGCTACCCGAAGCCGCCATTCGCACCGCTAAAACCAGCGGACCCGTTGTTGCGATCAAGCGCTTGGGCGGTGGCATCATCTAGCCTTTGGTTGTCAATCGCCGGTACGCCAAAAACCGGTGTGTGCGCAGTTGCTGTGCGGTGTCCATCCGGCGGGTGCCGCGCAGGCCGGTGCGCCGCTCGCCGATCCAGGCCCAGCCATCTTCCAGCGTCACGCGTGTTTCGATAGCGTCAACTGACCCCGTCAACGCGCTTATGACGTCGATACGCTCGACACGTCCAGCCGCAATCGCGCGCGCCAGCATCACAAAGAAATCAAGACCGTCGATCGGTTTGTCTTCATAGACCTCGCCGCCGAT
>JAYUCQ010000526.1:0-17560 GCA_043740265.1 Hyphomicrobium sp. | reverse complement strand
TTTTGTGGCTCGCTTCAGCAGCCCTCTTACATCTCGTTGAACCTCCGACCAATTCAGCATTCTCATCTTGGCCAGGGGCTCTATTCAACACTTGGGTGATTTTCTTTGGAAGCGGCAGTGATCTGCCGCAATCGGCCATCGGAAAACTAATAGTATCGATGCTGGTCCTTGGGGGCGTTGCATTAGCGGGTCTGTTCACCGCGAGTGTGGCGTCAATCTTGATCGACCGCGCACTAAGGAGGCGACAAGTGACCAGTCTTGAGATGTCTAATCATTTGGTTTTGTGCCATTGGGCGCCAAGGGGTTTGGAATGGATCCGCGAAGTTCACAGCAATATCGTTGCCGATAAGCGGCCAATCGTCATTATTCACGATAATCCTGACGAGGTTGAGCTTCCAGACAAGCAGGATGATGCCGCGTTCAACGATGTCTATATCGTCAAAGGTGACCCGGCGAACGAAGTTGTATTACGGCGCGCCAAGGTTGCCCAAGCGCACTCAGTCGTGATCTTGGCTGACGACCGGCAAGGGCAACATGCTGACGGAAAGACGATTGTTTGCTGCATTGCCGTGAAGAATATCTGCCAGGGTGACAATCAACCGAACATCGTCGTTGAATGCCGTGACCCGAAGTACCGGCCTCACATGAGGAAAGCAGGTGCCGACGAAGTCATGTCGGCAGCCGAATTTGGATTGCGGCTACTCGCTCGGGCTGCTCTTTTTCACGGTATGACTCGTGTTTATCAAGAATTGCTGACCGTTGGCCGTGACGCCAACGAAATGTACCTAGTGGCAGTGCCGGAAGCGTTGCTAGGAAAAAATTTCATCGAAGTATCGAACCTGTTTTTAAACGACAGATCGAACAGGAATGCCTGCCTGCTGATCGGTATTTTCCGGGGTGAAAAGATGATGCTGAACCCGGTAGGCGGAGAAGCAGGTGCGCTAATAATGGGCGACGAGCTTATATTGCTGAGCCCAATACTGCCGGATCTGTCGAAAATTTCGACGTCGCCGAAGAATTGAGAGTTTTTCCCTCAATTCCACTAGATGCTGAGCCACATTTTGGACGTTGATAGAGATTTTCAAGATCTCACTGAGCGACGCGGGAATGACGATGATTTCAGAGCAAGTGGCCGCCCCTGACCCGCCCTCCATTCTCGGCGCTGCCGCGCCGGTCGGGCACCCTCTCCCCGTTCGCCCGGAAGAGGGCGACGGGGAGAGGGGATAAGCCCGGCCGCCCCTCAAAAACAAAAAAGGCCAGCATCGCGTGCTGGCCTTTTCCGTTGAAGTGTGGCGGCTCTCTATCGAGATCACATTGCTGATCGTAGCAACGCAGTAAAGATCAAAGTCAGATGAGAGAGCGGCGCTGCGTCAGTCACGTCCTACATGGAGGATGTTTGAGATGTTGTCGCCAGAGAAGAAACAACCAACGGGAATTGCGTTTGTGATCGTGGCTATGATCCTTCCCGGCTGGGGTGAATGTGCATGTTGGCCGGTGACAGCGCTCGCGCATGAGGCACTCCATCTTCCAATTGTCCGCGCGCCCGGAAAGATAACCGGGTGCTTCGCCGTTCAACCAAATCACGCGGAGAGCCAGCACGCGGGCTCGCTGGCGTTCGCGATTGCCGAACGTTGCGTAAAACGAAGCTGCGGAAAGTTTCGGACAAGCTCGTGGGGTTGTTAAGCCGGGACCTGAATTGCGCTCCCTGGGGCAGCCCTATCCATCGCTGCCACGCGCCGTTCAGTGTCAACTGCTGGCCGCTTCGGGCCCAGTTCAGAGAAGTCGAGGGCATCGCCCTTTGGTCTCGCTCTGACGCTCGCACTGTGTTGTAGGATCATGCCTTGAATTAAAAAGCGAACCCTTCAACGCCTCACGAGATTAAGTGTACGTGATTCGTGTGACGGTTCGTGAGATCAGCAACATAAGCAGGCGGCACGATGAGACGAACCGACGGACCCGTTGCAACAATGTCGATCGGCGTTGTGCCGGCATCGTCGCCATCGACTTGTACCGGCGCTTCGACGCGCTGGCCGATGCGGACGCGATCGGCGCGCAAAACCGTGACGCCGCGCGGCCGTGTTTCAGCGTTTGCGAGGCGGCCCAGCGCCAACGCTGAGGCAGCAGTGGCGAGCGCTGGTAGCGTCGCGGCTTCGATGACGACGGCGATCATGGCTTTGGTGCCCAGTTGCGTGTCGCGCGTCAGCAAGAAGGCTCCGCCATAGTGGCTGGCGCGGGTGACGATGACCCAGCTGGCGTTGAAGGTGCGGCCATCGACATCGACGTCGAACAGCGCCCGGCCACGCTGCAACGCTTTCGCCAGCGGCACAGCGTAAGCCGCCCGCGCCAGCAGGCGTTTTGCTTTGTAATTCAGCGC
Source organism: Hyphomicrobium sp. (assembly GCA_043740265.1). Classification (GTDB taxonomy): domain Bacteria; phylum Pseudomonadota; class Alphaproteobacteria; order Rhizobiales; family Hyphomicrobiaceae; genus Hyphomicrobium_B. Next base: position 15,186 of record JAYUCQ010000526.1, on the reverse strand, counting down.
CTGAACAGCGTGGGCGTCGAAGCCCGCACCCGCCATCAGGAAAAACGGGGCGCCGTTGACGAGGCCGCCTTGGATGGGGATCGTGGGATGTTCGCGCAGGCCCTGGGCGATGCAGTGGGCGCTTTTTCTGAGGCCGATTTCGTGCGCCAGGACGTTGCCGGTGCCGAGCGGCAGGAACCCGACGGCCAAGTCCGTGCCGGCGGCCCCTGTTGCGACGGCGCGGAAGGTGCCATCGCCGCCAGCTGCAATGACGGCATCGGCTTTTTGTGAGGCGGACAGGTCTGCAACGCGGGCTGCCGCCTCTCCGGCGGTGCGGGCGGGGAGCGCAAAGACCTCCGCGCCTGCGCTTTTGAGACCGGCCAGCACGCCGTCGAGCAGCTTCGGCCGCGCCACACCGGCACGCGCATTAAAAACGAGAGCGAAGGATTTGCGGAGCATAGGCTGTGAATAGCTCGACGGTCAGCGGCGGCGTGAATGGACTGCCGCTTGGCTAAGCGCTGTGCTGCTAGCCGTCAACTGTGCCGCAAACCCTATACCTTCAAGCCAGCGCCCTTGACGTATTCAGGCGTTGTGAAGGTGACGCCGTCGGGTGTCGGGTTGGGTGTTTGCGTAATGACAGCTTGCGGCGTGCCGTCTTTACCGATGACCTGCACGCGAATCATCATGGCGAAATCCTCGTGCGCGGTGTTGTGACAGTGGCTGGCGTAAGCGCCACCGAAGTCGCTGAACTTGACCTGGATTTTGACTTGGCCTCCTGGCCGCAGCCGCCAGACATCCTTGCGGACATTCTTCTCGGTTGGCCCGATGACGCCCTTGCCACGATCGATGGTGACGCCTTCTTCGAAATGCAGATGAACCGGATGATCCCATCCGCCGCCGCCATTGACGAAGGTCCAGTGCTCAACGTCGCCGGGCTTGGGGATCAGCACCGAAATGCGATTGGCGTTGAAGGTATGCGCTGCCTGGCCATCGACCTGCATCGACCACGGGAAGACGGCCTCTGCGCCGCAATCCGGCGTGCATTGTCCAGTAACCGGATCTCTTGAATCGCCGCCGCCACCCCGGCCCCACGTGAGGACGCGCTCGCGAACGGGTTTTTCGATCGCAATGTAGTCTGTCAGCTTGGCGGCGATGGGGGCCGCGTATGGGGCACTGGCAGCGGTATGTGTGACGCCGATGATGTCGACGCTGGCGACCGAACTGACGACGCGGAATTCGAGCACAGGGCCGAGTGCCGGATCGCCGGGATTTGCCGAGAGCGAAGTCGCGAGCGGCACCGGCCCTTTGGGTTTGCGGCCATCGGTTTGCTGCAAGACGTTGACCAGCCGGACCTTATCGCCCGGGCGGAACTGAGAGAAATCGACGACGATGTCGTAGCGCTCGCCCGGTCCTTGCTCGTCGAGCGACGTCAGCGGCACCGGATTGACGACAAGATTGCCGTCGTTGGCGATGAATTGGAACGGCACCGCCTTGCCGGCCGCATTGGCTAGGACCAGCATGTAGAAACGCGCCATCGAGGCGTTGAGCAGGCGGAAGCGATACTTGCGCGGCAGTACCTCGAAGAAGGGCGCAACCTGACCGTTGACCAGCACGATATCGCCGATGAAGCCGTCGGTATCGAAGATGTCAAAGAAAAGTTGGCCGTGTTTGTCGGTTGCTGCGTCCGAGACCATCAGATTGACGTCGAAATCGACGTTGCCCCAGTCCAGCAGAGAACCACTTGGCAGACAGAGATTGACGCCGTCCTTGAGAGCTTCGTTGCCGCGATCCGGACCGGAGTAATAATTTATGCAGCCGGCCATGCCTTTGTAGACATTCTCAGCCGTGAAGAAAAAGCGGTGATCGTGGAACCACATGGTTCCTTGCAGTTCGCGATAGTCGCCCGGAACGGGGGTCAACCCACCAAAGCCGTTGGGTCCAGACGCCCGCCTATCTGACGCGTCGGTGTTGATGGTGTCACGCCGCGCCAGCGTCGTGCCCCAGCGGTAATCGTAGAACGTGCCGGGGAAATGGAAGGCGTTTGACGCGCCGTCGCTCTCGCCGCCGTTGTGGGCATTGTGAAAGTGCATCGACGTCTCGTTGCGGCCAAAGCCGTTGTTCATCGCCGGGTTGACCGGCAAGTTGTTGTAAATCCGGGTGATCATCGGTTCGCCATAGCGGGCTTTGATCAGAGGTGCCGGTATTGAACCATAGACCTGGGCGTTGTTAGGATTGGAGCGGAACGAGCCTGCGCCGAACGACCAGACGCTATTGGTATCTTGTGCCGGAAGGCCGGGATGGAACCGCGACGTGTTCGGCCGCTGCGGGCCGACCGACATAACATACCCGACTTTGGGAAAATAGTCGGTCCAGCGCTGATGTGCGAAGGCCTCTCCCGGCGGGCGGCCTTCCATCGGGCCCCGGTTCGTCAGTGGATTGCGGAAGGGGTTGGTAATGCCGGAAGGAAGGGCGCTGTAGTCTGTATGATAGGAGACCCGCCGCGCGTCTGGTTCACGCGCCGCATATCGGTCCCAAGAGACGGAGCCAGCTCCGCTTGGCGTCAGCTCGTGCGGCTTCTGCAGATCGAGGCGGACGAGGGGATATCTGAATTTCTGCAAACCGAACAATGGGCTTGGCGGCACACCTGTCGAACCACTTGCAAACGCTGATCGCGCTAAGGGACTGAGACCGTGCTTCTCCGCCAGGACACCGGCCGCTGTAAACAGGCCCCACTTGAAAAGATCACGTTTGCTGATTTGACCAGCGCTCAGCGCCTTGACGATTTCGGCCCGGTTTTTGCGGGCGTTTTCAGCTTCGCGCAGGCGCGCCAGCGACGCATATTTCGACAGATACATGTGTTCAGCATCCGCAAGAACTATGAAACAAAACACTAAGTGATGTGACAGACAGCAAAAGCGTAACGAGCGCACATTCAAACTTGATCAAATGCCGCCGTGAGGCCGCCCCCCGTCTCAATTTAATTTATGGAAAAGTGCATCGGCTAGAGACCAAGGTCGATCAATCAACGGACCTAACGGGCTATGCGATGCTGGCCGCAAGTATAATTCTGCGAATGTTTTGAGCAGTACTTTTTATGTGAGCGCTGGCGCTCCGGCATGCGCATCGCGGTGCTGGCGTCACCAATATAGCAGTCAACCAACGCGCCGCTCCAACCACTCCTTCTCCTCGCCGAGGGGCGACGCCGGTAGCCTAAAAAAAATGCGCACCGCAACGAGATAATCGCTGCCATGCGCATGGTATGACGGGTGGCTCAGTAATGGTCCGATTTACTGCAACTGCAGCCGCGGGGCTTCGATGCTTTTGGCGGAGGATGTCACCGCCTTCTGCACTTTCTCGAAGGCCCGCACTTCGATCTGGCGGATGCGTTCGCGCGATACGTTGAACTCTTCCGACAGTTCTTCGAGGGTGGCTGGCTCCTCCGCTAGGCGGCGGGCTTCGAATACGCGGCGCTCGCGGTCGTTCAAGACCGCCATCGCCGAGCGCAGGTAGGACTTGCGCATGCTCAGTTCTTCATCCTCAACGAGACGCGTTTCCTGCGACGGCGTCTCATCGACCAGCCAGTCCTGCCACTCACCAGATTCGGTTTCGGCGCGCACCGGAGCGTTGAGCGATGAGTCTCCCCCTAAGCGGCGGTTCATGCTGATGACGTCGTCTTCCGAGACGCCGAGCTTGGTCGCGATTTTGGTCACGGTTTCGGGCTTGAGATCGCCCTCTTCCAAGGCCTGCAATTGACTCTTGGTGCGCCGCAGATTGAAGAACAACTTCTTCTGCGCCGCCGTGGTGCCCATTTTGACAAGGCTCCACGAGCGCAGGATGTATTCCTGAATCGAGGCGCGGATCCACCACATAGCGTAGGTCGCGAGGCGGAAGCCCTTGTCGGGCTCGAAGCGCTTGACTGCCTGCATTAGGCCGACGTTGCCTTCGGATACGACTTCACCGATCGGCAAACCGTAGCCGCGATAGCCCATCGCGATCTTGGCCACGAGACGCAGATGCGACGTCACCATCTTTTCAGCGGCGTCGGAATCGGCGTGCTCTTTCCAGCGCTTGGCGAGCATGAATTCTTCGCCCGGCTCAAGCATGGGAAATTTGCGGATTTCTTCAAGGTAGCGCGACAGGCCCAAAGACCCACCCGCGAAAGTCGGAACTGCTCGTGATGCCATCGCGTTGACTGCTGGCCTTTGCCCGTTTCCGGTTCGGCACAGCGCTCCATAAGTATCGGGAAGCTTATAGTCGTTCCCCCACCGCGGCTCGTTACATAGGTGTTAAACGGCGGATTTCGAGGCCCGGTTCCCTGAGGCCTGTTCAAGGTTTCGTGTCGCCCGGATGTGCGACCTGGTTAGCCCTTGCTTTTCGGAGAACGCCGGCGGGAGCCTCGATCCGTCGCTGCGTTTTTTCCGGGCTTTCCCGAGGGTGTTCTGAGCGCATCTATAATATCAGCAATATCAGTGGGTAGCGGGCTGCGGAAGAGTTTCGGCCTCCCGGTTTTTGGGTGCTCGAAGCCCAATTCCTCGGCGTGCAGAGCCTGGCGCGCGAGGTGATCGACCAGGTCTTTAGCGGCTGGATTGAGCCCAATAGAGCGGGTTTTAAAGCCGGTGCCGTAGGACTGATCCCCCAAAACCGGATGACCGATATGCGCCAGATGCACACGTATTTGGTGGGTACGCCCGGTTTCGAGAACGAGACGGACGAGCGAGACTGCCGCCGCGCCCTTAGCGCCGACAAAAGTTTCAATGACTTCGAAGTGCGTGACCGCCTGGCGCGCGGTTGCGTGCCGGGAGACGGAGATTTTTTGCCGGTTAGCGGTCGAGCGGGCCAAGGCGGCGTCGATGGTGCCTTTCGGCCTGACCGGCACGCCCCAGACGAGCGCCAGATAAGCCCGGCGCAAACGGCCGTCCTCGCCGTGGCTGCGGAATTGACCGGAAAGGCTTTGGTGGGCGGCGTCGGTTTTCGCGACGACCAAGAGGCCGGTCGTATCTTTATCCAACCGATGGACGATGCCCGGACGCTTGACGCCGCCAACGCCAGAAAGGCTTTCGCCGCAATGAGCGATGAGGGCGTTGACCAGTGTGCCGGTGGCATGTCCGGCGGCCGGATGCACAACAAGCCCCGCCGGTTTGTCGATGACGATAACGCTGTCATCCTCGAAGACGACATTGAGGGCGATGGCTTCTCCAGCGACCTGGGACGGCTCGGCCTCGGGAACAGTGACGCTGTAGACGTCGCCCGGTTTGACCCGGGTGTTGGCCTCGCTGACGATCTGGCCTTGCAGCTGCACATGGCCGCCTTTGATCAAGGCTTGGAGGCGGGCGCGAGAGAGGCCCGGGGCCTGACGCGCCAGCCAGCGGTCAAGGCGTTCGGCGGCGTCGCCGGCTGCAACCTCGAACAGCAGCGTACCCGATACTTGCGGCAGCGCGTCGAGAGCCAATTCGGCCTCTAAGTCTGGGCCCGGTTCTGGACCCGGTTCTGGGCCCGGTTCTGGCTCTGACATGATCGGCAAAAGGGCTGACGGAAGGACTGGCAACGAGGTCACAATCTCCTGTATGAGCTTGCTCAAAGGCTGCTGGGGCCAAAGGACCGACCAAGGGACCGAAGTGCATGACCGACGCCGGCAAAGGGCAAAGCGAAGCCGAACTCATGCGCGAACAGCGCCTGCAGCGCAACCTTAAGATCCTAGTGACAGGCCTCGGCCTGCTAATGGTGCTCGGGCTGATGGGTATTGGTTACCGCATGACGACACTAACGCCGCCGGCCGGCGGGGCGTCGGTGGGGGCTGCAACGAGCGGTTCCGCTAAGACAGCGGTCTTGATACCGGGTGGCGAAATTGCGCTCGAGCTGCCACCAGGGGCCAAAGTCGTTTCTATTTCACTGTCCGGCAACCGCCTTGCCGTGCATCACGAAAGCCCGGCGGGAACAGGCATCACGGTCATCGATCTCGATACGGGTAAGCGCATTGCGGACGTGAAGGCACAGGATGCCGTGCCGAGGAATTGAAAGGCGCTGATCTTTTTTTGATCACGTAAGGCCGCTATATCAGTCGCCTTGGCGTGCCCCGTTCGTCTAGTGGCCCCCATACTTTAAGCAAGTAGGACGTCCGCCTCTCACGTGGATAACAGGGGTTCGAGTCCCCTACGGGGCGCCAAATTTTCCCGCCGACGTTCCTCACACACTCAGCAACAAATGCTCGCGTTCCCAGGGGCTGATGACGCGCATGAACTCTTCGAACTCACTGCGTTTTAATTGCAGATAGAGATGCGAAAAACGCGGGCCCAAAATTTCGTGGAGTGCTTTGCTTTCCTCGAAGTCGGTCAGAGCTTCGAGCAGGCCGCGCGGCAGCTGATGCGAATTGCGATAGGCATTGCCGACAACGGCAGCGCGCGGCTCCAACTTATTCTTCATGCCGATGTAACCGCAGGCCAAGCTCGCCGCGATGGCAAGATACGGATTTGAATCCGATCCCGGCAAACGGTTCTCGACGCGGCGCGCGGATTCCGGCGAGATCGGCACACGCAATCCGCACGAGCGGTTGTCATGGCCCCACTCAACGTTGATCGGGGCGGCACCGTTGGGCACGAGGCGGCGGTAGGAGTTGACGTAAGGCGCCAGCAAACACATCGCCGACGGCAAGAACTGCTGTTGGCCGGCGAGGAACTGATAGAATAGCGGCGTCGGCTGGCCATCTTTGCCGGTGAAAATATTTTTACCGGTTTTGGCATCGACGATGCTCTGGTGAATGTGCATGGCGCTGCCGGGCTCGTTCTCAAGCGGCTTCGCCATAAACGTTGCATAGCAGCCATGCGTAAACGCCGCCTCGCGGATGGTGCGCTTGAACAAAAACACCTGATCGGCAAGGTTGATCGGATCTCCGTGCAGCAGATTGATTTCAAGCTGCGCCGCGCCGCCTTCTTGAATGATGGTGTCGATCTTGAGGTATTGCCGCTCGGCGAAATCGTAGATGTCGTCGACGATTTTGTCATATTCATCGACCGCGCCGAGGCTGTAGGCCTGACGGCCTGCACCCTTGCGGCCCGAGCGTCCCGTCGGCGGCTCAAGAGGGTAATCAGGATCGGGGTTGGTTTTGGTCAGATAGAATTCGAGTTCCGGCGCGACGACGGGGGTCCAGCCTTCGTTGTTATAGAGAGCGACGATGCGCTTCAGAACGTTGCGTGGCGCAACCTCAACGGGATCGCCGTTCTGCCAGGTTGCATCATGAATGACCTGTGCCGTCGGGCTCGACGCCCAAGGGGCCGGGCGGATTGTCGTCAAATCCGGCACCATCATCAGATCGCTTTCGGCATAAAGCGCCTGGCCATCTTCTTCAAAGCCGACATAATCGCCAGTGATGGTTTGATGAAAAATTGAAATCGGCAGGTGGACGGAATCCAGCTTGGCGAACTTCTCGACCGGCATGGTCTTGCCGCGGGCGACACCCGCAATATCGGGAACGGCACAATCGATTTCCTCGATGCCGTGCTGCCTTAACCAGTCTTTGAGTGTACCGGGCGTTGCGCCCACAGTGTAAGTTTCGGCGGCCGGAGACGTGTCACCGGTTTCGGGAGTCATGACTGCACCTGGTTTGAATTTGGGTTTAGGTTCGGGACCTGTTGTGTGACGTGCTTTGGCGTGAAGCTATCGGGAACGAATAGACAGTCGAAGGTTGGCCGGGCCAAGTTAGAGTAAACAAACAATCTCCAGGTCCGAACCGGATATACCCTTGTAGACTGCCATTTTTGTGATCACAATGACCCTCGCGTAGGAACTCTGACAACTCCGCCTGCATTTGCTGGTGCCCGCCTCGAAAAAATTTCGGGTTAAGGGAAACGGCCTGCACGCCGGACGTAAAACGCCGGACATTAAACACCGGACAGGGAGAATGACTAATGTTTGCAGGTCTCGTAACGCGCCGCGTTGGATTAACCGCACTGGCACTGATATCCGCTGGCCTGGCCGCCGGCCTTTGCCCCGCCTTCGCCAAGGACCGCGAAGTCCGGGTCTATAACTGGTCGGACTACATCGACACTTCAATTCTCGAAGACTTCACAAAAGAAACCGGCATCAAGGTTGTCTATGACGTTTTCGACAGCAACGAACTGCTGGAAACAAAACTTCTCGCTGGTGGCAGCGGTTATGACATCGTGGTGCCGTCGGGCTCGTTCTTGTCGCGTCAGATCGCGGCTGGCGTATTCCTCAAGCTCGACAAATCAAAATTGCCGAACCTCAAAAACATGTGGCCGGAAATTTCCGACCGCGTGGCGATCTACGACCCCGGCAATCTATATGCGATCGACTATCTTTGGGGAACGACGGGCATCGGTTACAACGAAGCCAAAGTCAAGGAACGCTTGCCTGATGCTCCGCTCGATTCCTGGGACCTGCTGCTCAAACCGGAAAATGCAGCAAAGCTGAAAGATTGCGGCATCTACGTTCTTGATGCACCGGAAGATGTCATCCCGCCGCTGCTTAAATATCTGGGTCTTGATCCGAATAGCAAAGACCCTGAAGTCCTGAAAAAAGCCACCGACTTGTTCGAGACGATCCGGCCCAACATCAAGAAATTCCACTCGTCCGAATACATCAACGCGCTGGCCAACGGCGACATCTGCTTGGCACTCGGCTGGTCGGGTGACATTCTGCAGGCCGGCAATCGCGCCACCGAAGCCAAGAACGGACAGGTCGTGAAATACATCCTGCCGAAGGAAGGCACGCAGATGTGGTTCGACATGATGGCGATCCCGAAAGACGCAAAGCACGTCGAAGAAGCCCACATTTTTCTCGACTATATGATGCGCCCGGAAGTGATCGCCAAATCGTCGAATTTCGTTCAGTACGCCAACGGCAACCTCGCGTCACAGCAGTTTATCAGTGACGAAGTGAAAAAAAATCCGGTGGTCTATCCGGACGAGGCGACGTTGAAGAAGCTGTTCGTCAAGACGGCCTACGACGCCAAGACGCAACGCGCCGTCACACGCTCGTGGACCAAGATCGTCACGGGCAAATAAGCAAAACGTTCCGGCCGCGAGGTCCTTCGAAGACTTTGCGGCCGGAATCAATACCCGGCACCGCCGTTTACGCGAATGCCCTACACTCGAATGCCATTGACCGTATCTCGCGCGTAAAAAAGGGAATGACCTGCATGTCCGGAGCGGCCGCCGACGTCTCAAAGGACGCCAAACCTACCAGTGCGACCGGCAAAGCCGGACCGAGAACGCCAGCTCCACAAACGGGGTTTGCGCCCTGGAAAGATCCCAACAAGAAGCCCATCGTCCGGTTTGAGAATGTTACCAAACGGTTCGGTGACTTTGTCGCCGTCGACAACTGCACGCTCGATATTTACGAACGCGAGTTCTTTGCCCTTCTCGGCCCTTCGGGCTGCGGCAAGACCACGCTTCTGCGCATGCTGGCCGGATTTGAAAAGCCCACCGAAGGCCGCATCCTTGTTGAAGGCAAAGACATCACCGATCTCGCGCCCTACGAGCGCGAAGCCGTCAACATGATGTTCCAGTCGTATGCGCTGTTCCCGCACATGACCGTCGAGAGCAACATTGGTTTTGGATTGCGCCAGGAAGGCATGTCGAAAGCCGACATCGAGACCCGCGTTGGCGAAGCGATGGAGATGGTCGAGCTGACCAAATTTGCAAAGCGCAAACCCAGCCAGCTCTCCGGCGGCCAGCAACAGCGCGTCGCGCTTGCCCGCGCCATCGCCAAGAAGCCGCGTATCATGCTGCTGGACGAGCCGCTTGGAGCATTGGACAAGCGCTTGCGCCAGCAGGCGCAGTTCGAATTGATGCGTATCCAGGAAAGCACCGGCACCACGTTCATCATCGTCACCCACGATCAGGAAGAGGCGATGACGGTTTCAAGCCGCATTGCGGTCATGGATCACGGCAAGTTCGTGCAAGTGGCGACGCCCGGCGAAATCTATGAGGCCCCGCACTCGCGCTACTGCGCAAACTTCATTGGCGACGTCAACGTCTTTGAAGGTAAAGTTGCCGGCGTTGCCGATGAATATGCGGAAATTATCTGGTCAAACGGCAACGCCCGCTTCAAGGCGTTAGCGCGGGGGCCGTTGTCGAGAGATCAACAGGTCTATCTGGCGCTTCGTCCGGAGAAATTACGCATCTCGCTCGAAAAGCCGCATGATGCGGCCAACGCCGTTCCCGGCAAGGTCAGCGACATCGGCTACCTCGGCTCGATTTCGCATTATCATGTCGAGGTAGCGCCGGGCGTGCGCATCACGGCGCTACGGGCCAACGCCGCGCAAACCGTCGAGCAGCCGATCACCTGGGAGAGCGATGTCTGGCTGACGTGGCCTACGGACGCCGGTGTCGTATTGACGAGTTGATCGTGCCGCCCGAAACGCCCCAGCCTTCGCCAACGCCTTGGATTGATGTGCCCGTTGCAGAAACGGGAGTGGAGTGACGAGATGCGCCGCTGGTATGTGATTGCCCCGCCCTACATCTGGCTGCTGCTGTTTTTTCTCGTGCCGTTTTTTATCGTCTTTAAAATTTCGCTGTCGGACGTCGCGACCGCCATTCCGCCCTATGTCCCCTTATTCGACAGCGCCTCTGGCTGGGACGGCGTGAAGGCCTTTTTTTCCGGTCTCGATTTTGAAAATTACAAATTGCTGTTTTCAGATTCGCTTTACATAAACTCCTACTGGTCGAGCATAAAAATTGCCGCCCTTTCGACGCTGCTGACGCTCGTGTTTGCGTATCCGATTGCGTACGGCATGGCGCGGGCGCCCAAGGAGTGGCAGGCAACACTCATGATGCTTGTCATCCTGCCGTTCTGGACGTCATTTCTAATCCGCGTCTACGCCTGGATTGGAATCCTGAAGCCCGAGGGTCTGCTCAATAAGCTTCTGCTCAGCATCGGTCTGATCAACGAGCCGCTGCAGATTATGCCGGGAACAACCTCGGTCTATATCGGTATCATCTATTCCTATCTGCCCTTCATGATTTTGCCCCTGTACGCCAGCCTTGAGAAAATCAGCCCAGCGCTGCTCGAGGCGGCGGAAGATCTGGGCTCGAAGCCCTGGCGCGCGTTCTGGCAAGTCACGTTCCCGCTGTCACTGCCGGGCGTTGTAGCTGGATGCATGCTGGTGTTCATTCCAGCCGTCGGCGAATTCGTCATCCCTGATCTGCTCGGCGGGTCGGATACGCTGATGATCGGGAAGACACTGTGGATCGAATTCTTCAACAATCGCGATTGGCCGGTGTCTTCGGCTGTCGCCGTGCTGTTGCTGCTGGTTCTCATTGTGCCGATTGTGCTGTTCCAGCGACAACAGCAGCTTGAGCGGGAGGCAGGCCGATGAGAAGCCGCTTTTCATGGTTCAACGTTACTTCGATCGCGCTCGGCTTTGCGTTTCTCTATATCCCTATTCTTTTGCTCATCATCTTCTCGTTCAACGAGTCGAAGCTAGTAACGGTGTGGGGCGGATGGTCGACAAAGTGGTATGCGAGCCTGATGCAGAATGAATCGATGCTGGACGCCGCCTGGGTAACGGCGCGCGTTGGCTTGGTGTCGGCGACGGTTGCGACAATCCTGGGCACGCTGGCGGCCATTGTGCTGGTGCGCATGAACCGCTTCCCGGGCCGCACGCTCTTTTCCGGCCTAACCTACGCGCCGTTGGTGATGCCTGAAGTCATCACCGGCTTGTCGCTGCTGTTGCTATTCGTCGCCGTTGGTCTTGATCGCGGTTTCTGGACCGTGACCATCGCCCACACCACGTTCACGATGTGCTTTGCCGCCGTCGTCATTCAGTCGCGTCTCGTCGATTTCGACAAATCGGTTGAGGAAGCGGCGATGGACTTAGGCGCGACGCCGCTTAGAACCTTTTTTGAGGTGACGCTTCCGATCATCGCGCCGTCCGTCATTTCGGCTTGGCTGTTAGCTTTCACACTGTCGCTCGACGATCTTGTGATCGCAAGTTTCGCGTCGGGGCCAGGTGCCACAACACTGCCGATGAAAATCTACAGCCAGGTTCGCTTGGGTGTTACGCCCGAGATCAACGCCATCTCGACGCTCATGATCGCTGTGGTCACAATTGGCGTCTTGCTGGCATCGTTTTTATCGAAGCAGCAAAGCATGACCGCTGAAAAGGAACGCCGGCAGGCGGCGGCCGGCACGTGATTGCAGATGGCCATCATCACGTTCGCCTGACGGTGCGCTTTGAACCGGTGCGATACACGGCTGGCACCGGCGCGGGATAACGAATAGTGATAGCTCTCTTTCCAAACCGGGCGTTTCGATCCGAAGCCGAAGCTTTTCTGGCAGAACACCCTGGAACACTGCTCGCGGAAGCCATCTTTGCCGATATGAACGGTATCGTTCGCGGCAAGCAGATCCCCGTCAAGTCGCTCACGTCACTCGGCGACAAAGGCGTCAACTATCCGCTGTCGACGCTGGTGCTGGATTGCCAAGGCCGCATGGTCGCCGATGCGCTGAAAGACGGCCTCGATGGCGATCCCGATCGGACGTTTTATCCAGTGAGCGGCAGCTTGCGGCCCATGCCGTGGACAGAACGGCCGTCAGCACAAGTGCTTATGGCGGCCAGCGAGACTGACGGGAGGGCCTTGTTTTGTGACCCACGAGCGGTGCTGCAACGGGCGTGGGATTTTTTGCGCGCCGCCGGATTGACGCCCGTCATTGCAATCGAACTTGAGTTTTTCCTGCTCGACGCCGCATCGCTGCCGCCATCGCCGGTGGCTCCGCTCGACGGGTTTCCGCGCATGACCGGGCCGCAATGCCTCAGCGCCGACGGACTTGCAGATTTTTCAGGCTTCATCCGCGAATTGGAAGACGTGACCAAGGCGCAGGGCATCCCGATGACGTCGGTGCTGTGCGAATACGGCGATGGCCAATTCGAGGCTAACCTTCAGCACGTCAGCGATCCTGTGCAGGCTTGTGACGACGCGGTTTGCTTGAAGCGCGCCGTCAGGGCCGTGGCGCGCAACCGCGGATTGATCGCCAGTTTCATGGCCAAGCCGCTAGCCGACCAGACCGGCAGCGGCCTGCATATCCACCTGAGCCTGATTGACGCTCACGGCCGCAACATTTTCGCCGGTGCAGGCGGCAGAGCGCTGATGCATCATGCCATCGGCGGCGTTCTCAAAGCGATGCCGGAATCGATCGCACTGCTGGCCCCCGGCGCGAATTCTTACCGCCGCTTCCAGCCCGGTGCCTTCGCGCCGGTCAGCCCGCTCTGGGGCGTCAACCACCGGGCCGTATCGGTGCGCATCCCCATTTCCGGTGAAGCCGATACGCGGTTTGAACATCGCGTTGCGGGCGCGGATGCCTGTCCCTATCTTGCCGCCGCCGTGCTCTTGGCCAGCGCCCACTATGGCATGGAGACGAAATGCGATGCCGGACCCATCGTTGAAGAAGGCGCGACGGCGAAGGCGGTCAAGCCGTTCCCTAACCGCTGGCAAGCGGCTCTTGACGCGCTGGAAACCGGACCAATCCTCCGGCCGTATCTCGGAGAACAGTTCCTCGATATTTTTCTCGCCGTGAAGCGGGACGAAGAAGCGCGCTTCAACGCCGAAGTCAGCGATCGTGACTACGCTTGGTATTTGCGGATGATGTGAGGCATATCGTCGACTATGGCAGAAGATCACATCAACTCGTACTACGCCGCCAGCCGCAATGACCGGACGCGCTTCCCGCAGCTCGAGGGCAATGTAGCAACGGATATTTGCGTCATCGGCGGCGGCTTTTCCGGTATCGCCACGGCGCTGACGCTGGCGGAACGCGGCTACAAGGTCGTGGTGCTCGAAGCCAATCGCGTCGGCTGGGGCGCGTCGGGGCGCAACGGCGGGCAGATGATTTGCGGCATCAGCGGCGAACACACAATCAAGCGGCAGCTCGGAAGCGCGGGTGCCAAGCTGTTGCGTGACATCCGCTACCTCGGCCACGACATCATCGAAGAGCGCGTTGCGAAGTACAAAATCGAATGCGATCTGAAACATGGCTGGATGGAAGCCGCAGCCAAGCCGGGGCATATGGCCGCCATTCGCGCACACTACGAGGAGTATGTGGCGGAGGGCGACGGCGAGAAACTCGAAATTGTAGAACCGCAAGACATGCGAAATGTTCTCGGCACATCGATGTATCACGGCGGGTACATTGACCGGCGCAGTGGACACTTGCATCCGCTCAATCTGGTGATGGGGGAAGCGCGCGCGGCGTCGTCCCTCGGCGTGCAAATTTATGAAGACTCGGCGGCAGTCGAGCTTTCTGGCGGGCAGAAGCCTTTTGCGCGGACAGCGCGCGGCCGGGTGTCTGCAAAGTCAATCGTTCTCTGCGGCAGCACCGATCATCCGTTTCAACGCGGCCGCCTGAAAGGTCTAACGTTCCCGACCGGCAGTTACATCATCGCGACCGAGCCTTTGAGTGCTGCGATGGCCGCCAGCGTCAACCCGCATGACCTGGCGGTTGCCGACAGCAATATCGTGCTCGATTATTTCCGCCTGTCAGCAGACAAGCGCATGTTGTTTGGCGGACGCTGTAATTATTCCAATCGCGATCCGAAGGATCTCGTTGCTGCCATGCGGCCGCGGCTAATTGAAATTTTCCCGCAGCTTGCCAGTGCGAAAATCGATTTCGCCTGGGGCGGACGCATCGATATCGTGCTGACGCGGGCACCGCTGATCGCGCGCCTCGAGCCCAACGTCTACGTGATGCAGGGCTATTGCGGCCACGGCGTCAACGCCACGCATATCGCAGCCCACATCGTCTCAGATGCGATTGGCGGCACGATGGAAAAATTTGATCTGTTCGACCGCATCCAGCAGATCCGCCTGCCCGTCGGCCAATGGACCGGCAATCAAATGCTGGCGCTTGGTATGTTGTATTATAGGTTGAAGAATTTGATGTAACGCCCGCCTACTTGTCGATGCCGCTGATGCGGTCGAGAAGGCGGGGACGGCGGATGATGACTTCGGCGGGTTCGCCTTCGTCTTCAACGGCGGAATCTCCCGAGCCGCCCGTCACAGCCTTGAGAAATGCACCACCGGCTGTACGCCCTTCGCGTTGCGCGTCATCGCTGCCGGCGGCGTTTGGCACACGCGGCGCAGCGATACGTTCGGCCAGCGTCCGGCGCGGCGCATCTGCGTCTTTGTTGCTTGAAGCATCGGCCTGTGATGATCCCGTGCTGAGGCGGCGCAACTCATCGCGGAAATGCTGCGA
>JAYUCQ010000525.1:0-7007 GCA_043740265.1 Hyphomicrobium sp. | reverse complement strand
CCGTTTCCGACGTCGCGCGGTCCGCGAGATCGGCGTGCTGCGTTGAATCTTCGTGCAGAATGGCCAGCGTCTCCCGCGTCTGCCGCAGGATGTCGTCTTTCCAGTCCTGCAAGCGCTTGCGGAAATAGGCGCGGTGCATCTCATTCATGAAGGGTTCGCCGTCAGCCGGGCGGTAATCCGGCGGCAGCACGATGTCAGAAGCTTTTGCACGCACTGCCATCTTCTTGGGAACACTCTCTGTCTTTTTGGGTGCCGGCTGTTTCGCGGTGGCTATGGTACGCGCGGCCTCTTGTTTCGGCCCACTCTTGAGCACACTCTTGAATGCAGTCTGGGGCGGAACAACGGCTTTCGCGGCGGCAGATTTCAGTGCGGCCTTTGCAAAGGGTTTCGCCATCGTCTTTGCAACGTCAATTTTCACCAACGGCTTTTTCGCTTGTGATGCTGACTTGGAAAGCTTCGCAGGTGCCGCCTTTTTGCTGGCAGCGGCTTTGACCGGGACTTTGCCTTTTCCGGCGCTTTTGCCGGGCGCTTTGCTCATCAATCGCCTCCCGTGAGGCCCAGTGCGTCGTCCAAGCGTAAAAGTGTTCGAAGCCGACACCAGGACCACCCGACTCGGGCGACCTTGGCGAGCCGACCGCTATTTAGTCCTAGGCGCGCCCAAGTCAAGCCGCAGGTGCTTCGATTTGAAAAAATTGACGAAAAAAAGCGTCGTTGCAGCAATGCCTTAGCGCATCATTGCCGGTTCGCGGCCGGACAAAATATCGAGGTCGGGCTGCCCGTTAACCGTGATTTCATCAATTTAGTACAATTTAAGCGGGTATTTGACGGTCTTCCTGAACCCTAAGATTGTGACCGGCGATTGATCGAGACTTGATCGTCCGTTGACCTTCCTCCTCGCGCCTGAAGCCCATTCCCGCACCGCAGAAAGCTACCGCATCGCAGAAACATAGAGCCAAGCACCTCCGCACCTCCGGCAGTCTGACAATCGTCCCTCTGCTCCCACAGACCCCCCTGCAGGCGAAAGCCTGCAAAAGGCGAGCCCGTCTGCTGCCGGTTTGGCTGCTTGCTCTAGTGGCGCGTTTGTCCCCAAGCGCGCCGGCGCCGCTATCCAGTCCCCTCTGGATGGCGGCGTTGTCCGTTTAACGGCCACCACGCGCGTGCCTCTACGCCGCCTTGCGGGCTGCCCGCTTCACACCTACCGTTCGCGCCCTTGCTCATAGAATGTGGCTAACAGAAACGGGCTCCGTGAATGCAATTCGACGGCACAAAAAATTACGTCGCCACCGATGATTTGAAAATCGCGGTCAACGCCGCCATCACCCTGCAGCGTCCGTTGCTGATCAAAGGCGAACCTGGCACCGGCAAATCAGTGCTGGCTGCTGAAGTCGCCCGCGCCCTCGGCGTGCCGTTGATCGAATGGCACATCAAATCGACGACCAAAGCCCAGCAAGGCTTGTACGAATACGATGCCGTTTCGCGCTTGCGTGATGGCCAGCTGGGAGACGCCCGCGTCAAGGATATCGCCAACTACATCAAGCGCGGCAAACTCTGGGACGCCTTCACGCGCGACGATCGCTCGGTCCTATTGATCGACGAAATCGATAAGGCCGACATCGAATTTCCCAACGATTTGCTGCAAGAACTCGATCGCATGGAGTTCTTCGTTTACGAGACTGGCGAGACCATCAAAGCCAAGACCCGGCCCATCGTCATGATCACGTCCAACAACGAAAAAGAATTGCCCGACGCTTTCCTGCGCCGCTGTTTTTTCCATTTCATCAAGTTTCCAGACGCTGAGACAATGCGCCAGATCGTCGAGGTGCACTTTCCCGGTCTCAAGGGCCGCCTGGTCAATGAAGCGCTGCGCGTCTTCTATGAGCTGCGCGACGTGCCCGGCATGAAGAAAAAGCCATCGACGTCAGAACTTCTCGACTGGCTGAAGCTTTTGCTGAACGAAGACATTGACCCGGCGCTGCTGCGCGAAACGGACCCGCGCAAGCTCGTACCGCCTTTGGCTGGCGCGCTCATTAAAAACGAACAGGATACGCATTTGCTGGAGCGGCTGGCGTTTTTGAGCCGGCGTCGCGGAGAGTAGCGCTAAATCTGAGGCTGGAGCGCAGCGCGGCAGCGGCGGTGTGTTGAACGCCCGTCACTTTGCGTCTTGATACTTGGCTTCCTGATAGTTGGCTTCACTATGACGTCACTTTACGTTACGGCGGCCTGTCTGGCGATTGACCGGGCGGCACTCTTCGGATTACGCTGACCACATATTGTATCTGAATTATTGGCGAGGACCTCCGGCATGCTTTGGGGAAAAGGCAAGACTGGCAGCAACGGCAGCCCGCAGGGCGCCGCGCAGCCACAACCCGTTGCACAACCCGCTGCGCCGGCTCATCCAGCAGGCCCCGCCGCGGCACCAGCCGCACCGCCCGCTGCAAGTCCTGAAGCGGCTGCGGCTATGAAAAGTATGGCCGCGTCGGCTCAGCATACCCAATTCGCGCAACTCTTTTCGCAAGCCATCGCCGTGCTCATGCGTGACGCCAACTACAAAAACATGCCGCTGCGCGAATTGGAGCACTTGCTGCCGCCCATCATGGCCGGCCAGTGCGCCATTGCGAATGCCAAGGTAACGGCAGACGGCCCCCTCGTCCCCGTCGCGCTCGCTCTGTGGGCCCGCGTATCGCCGGCCGTCGATCAGCGGCTCGGTCAGGACCTCGATAAGTCGATCGCGATGAAACCCAACGACTGGGCATCGGGCAACATTCCATGGCTGATCACCATCGCCGGTTCGGGACAGGTTCTCTCGGCTTTTATCAAACAGCTGTGCGACAAGGAATTTCCCGGCCAGCAAGTGAAGATGCGTGCCGCAGATCAAGCCGGTGTCCGGTCTGTACAGATTTTGACACCCGGTGCACCACCAGTTGTGTAGGGGCGGCGGCATAGGGTGGCTGCATAACGTTCTGGTGGCATCGTCCGGGATCCGCAGCGGCAACGGCCATCTTTTCCGCCTCAAAACCGCACATGCCTTCACCGGTCTTTAACGCTTTGATTGCAAACTCGGCGTGAGCGGCGGCCTATGACTGGGACGCCATGCGTGACCTCTGTGATGCAAGGGTTCGTGCCGTGTCCAATCGTTCGACGAGTTTGATGTCTGCTGCCGGCGCGCTGGCACTTTTGCCTCTGGCGTTGGCACAAAGCAATATCCACCTGCTGCGCAGCGCGCACGACGGCGCGGCACCGGCGACATTCCGCGTGGCCGTTGTGACGGCGATGCGACCGCTGAATTTGTCAGCGCTAACCCAGTCCGATTTCGGCGACGATTAGAGCGCTCGCTTACTCTTCTCTAACTGGGCGGCTATCTCTTCAGTGCCAGATCAGCTGCGGCTTCGGCAGCTTCCGCAACCGACTGAGTGACCGCTGACGGGATCGAAGCAGGCCCGGGCGCAAACGCGCGCGGCGGCCGCGAGAACACCGGCACTGATGGCGGCTGCAGAGTATGCTGGAACAGCGGATTTTCATTCGTGCGCTTTGCGGCGTCTGCAAATCCTTCGGGCGACCCGGCTGGTGATCCAGCCTGCAATCCCGCCGGCATATCCCCGATGGGAATTCCGGTTTCAATCACGACATCAACTGGGCCGCCTGTCAGAATCAGATGCTCAACGTCGTCGCGGCGGATAAGCACAAGTTTGCGTTTGCCGTCCATGCTGGCGAGCGCCGTCACTTCAAGGCGCGGTACCGGTTTTTGTTTGAAGAAAATTTCCGACGCAGACGTGCCGCTGCGATAGGCTTTGAAAAAAACTGTGGCAACCGCCACCAGGGCCGCCACGACGGCCAACCCCGCAATCCACCAGATTATCGACGACATAATGCCCCCCTTCGTCAGTTGGCCGCCGCGGCCAAGCTGTCAAAAAAATCCCGCCGCCGAGACCTACTCCAAAATTGACGGCATTTTAACTCTAATCGACGAAGTCTTAGCTTCCTGAAAAGCGCTGCCTCGAAGCGGCACACTGAATTGTTGCAATCGTTTTCAATCTGTTACGTCCCCGTGTAGCGCTCCCTCTTATGTCCCCCTGTAGCGTCTGAGTATCAATTTCACATGTCCACTGCCCAATCCGCCGCGAAAGCCACCTACCCGGCGAATCAGATAGCCTCTGTCGCTATGAAGGATCGCGAGGCGTTGAAGATCGAGGCGCTCCCCCTCGATCCGCTCTCCGCAGCGGACGGGTCTGGTGGTTTCCTCTCAACCATTTTTGTTGTCGCTGCTGCTGGCGCGGTGGTGTTCGGGCTGCTGTCCAGCGCCTCGGGCGAACCGCTGCTGCTGACTGTCATTGCCGTTCTGGCGATGCTCGGTCTTTTTCTTCTGTTCGGCATCGCCGCTGGTCATGTGCGCATTGGCGCCCGGATGCCGCAGGGCGAGCTTCTCAAAGCCGCGTCCGATGCCATCGATGAGCCGCAGATGATCGCCAAGAGCGACGGCAGCGTGCTCTATTGGAACCCGTCGTTCGACACGATGTTTGGGCCATCCGAAGGCGGGCCGCGCGCTGCGCTTGAAGCCGCGGCCGGCGGTGACGCAGAAGCCTCTCAATCTTTGTTTCGTCTGATGCGCGCCGCCGAACGCGGCGAAGCTCGCCGTGAAGACATCCGTTTGCGGCCGTCATCGGTGAACGCGCTGCCAGCGTGGATCCGCGTCTCGGTGCGCCCCTTCATTTCACCCGAGCGCGGCAGCGGCAAGCCGGCAAAGGATGTGCTGTCGCTGTGGAACATTTCCGACGTCTCGGCGGAAAAATCCCGCGAAGCTCAAAAAATTGGCAGCTTAGAGTCCGCGCTTTCCGCCTTCGATACAATGCCGGCCGGTTTTATGTCGGTTTCGCCAGACGGCAAAATTACCCACGTCAACGCGTCGTTTGAAAACTGGCTCGGCCACACGCCCGGCACGCTGCGCCAACAAGCTTTGAAGCTTGCGGACGTGGCCGGCAATGACGGCGCTGGGCTGCTTGCGTCTCTCGCCGGTGAAACCGATGCCGAGCGGCGTTCAATTGATCTCGATCTGACACGCGCCGATGGCCGCATTGCCCCGCTCACTCTTTTTGTTGAGCCGTCGAGACGGCGCGGTGACAATGGATTTACTGTCACCGCGGTCCTTCGCTCAGCGCGCAGCGACGGCGGTGGCGGCGGGCATCAGGAAATCCGTTTCTCGCAGTTTTTCCAATCGGCACCGTTTGGAATTGCAACATTGGATGCCGAAGGCCGCATTGCCAGCTGCAACACGGCGTTCATGCGAATGGTTTTGGATGGCCGTGCCGCCCACGACATTCTGGCAACCAGTGCGCTGTGCCGCAACGCCGAGCCTGAGGAACGGGCCCGCATCGACGCTGGCTTGGCCGAGGTTCTGACAGGGCGCGGCAACGTCCAGCCGATTGAAATCACCAGTGGCGACAACAAGCAGTTTTCGCGCCGGGTTTATTTGAGCCCGGTGTCGGTCACCTCGGGCAGTGAAGCCGCCGCGCTCTATGTCGTCGACGTCACCGAGCAAAAGGCCCTGGAAGGCCGCTTCGCGCAAGCTCAGAAGATGGAAGCTGTTGGCAATCTCGCAGGCGGCATCGCCCACGATTTCAATAACGTTTTGACGGCCATTATTGGGTTCTCGGATTTGCTGCTGCAAACGCATCGCCCGAGCGACCCGGCCTACAAAGACATCCGCAATATCCAATCCGCCGCCAACCGCGCAGCAGGCTTGGTTGCGAATTTGCTTGGCTTCTCGAGGAAGCAGACGCAGCGGGTATCGGTCTTGAACCTTGCTGAACTGGCAACCGACCTGACGCCGATCTTGCGCACCAGCGTTGGCGAAAAGATCGAACTCAAAATCCAGTCGGAACGCGATCTCTGGTACGTCCGCGCCGACAAAGGTCAAATCGACAACGTGCTGATCAATCTTTGCGTCAATGCGCGCGATGCGATGACGGCTGGCGGCAAGTTGACGATCCGCACGCGCAACGTCACAGAACGCGAAAGCCAGAAAATGAGCGGCGTCGTCGGCTTCATTCCAGGCGAATACGTTCTGGTCGAAGTCGCTGATACCGGCACCGGCATGAGCGCCGACGTCATGGCTAAAATTTTTGAGCCGTTCTTCACGACAAAGGGTATCGGCAAGGGCACGGGCCTTGGGCTCGCCTCTGTCTACGGTATCGTCAAGCAGTCCGGCGGATTTATTCTGCCGGAAAGTGAAATCGGCAGCGGCACCACGTTCAAAGTTTATTTGCCGCGCTACGTGGTTGAAGCTGACGACGAAATAGAGACGGCGCAAACCAAAACCGCTAGCAAGAAAGCGGCGACGCCCGTAGACCTCACCGGCACCGGCCGCGTGTTGCTCGTCGAAGATGAAAGCGATGTCCGGCAGTTCGCAGTGCGCGCCTTAAAACGCCAGGGCTATCAGGTGCTCGAAGCCGCCGACGGCGTCGAGGCGCTGGCCGTTATGGAAGCCAACCAGGGTACCGTTGATATTGTCGTCTCGGACGTTGTCATGCCGGAGATGGACGGCCCGGCACTGTTCAAGGAATTGCGCCGCCGCAATCCGTCGATCAAGGTGATTTTCGTTTCGGGCTATCCCAACGAAGCCTTCCGTGAAAGCCTCGGATCAGATGACTTCGCGTTTCTGCCAAAGCCGTTCTCGCTGCCGCAGCTGGCGCAGAAGGTGAAAGAGGAATTGGCCAAGTAGTGTAGTCGTGCCTCGCAGCGATTTTGTTACAATTTTTTTTGGGCGCAACTTTAGCCGGCAATTTCCGGAGCGGTTGAAACGTTTGCTGCGCGCGTCGCGTAGCTCTCAATAGGCGCCCTGAAATCAAAACCTCGGCCGGGGTCTGGGCACCATGTCACCTCGGCTGGGCTCAAGATCAATCGCTTTGGAGGAACTCATGAAAATCACAACGAAATCAGGCGCAGTTATCGCCGCCGCCGCTGCAGTTTTGCTTGCCAACGCCGTCGTGCCAGTTGCCCAGGCCGCAACCGAT
>JAYUCQ010000524.1:0-2879 GCA_043740265.1 Hyphomicrobium sp. | reverse complement strand
TCTTGCGGGCGCTGCGACGCGTTGGTGCGCTGCCAGTCTTTAATGCGCTGAATATAGCGTTGCATCATGCCGTCTTTCTTGAACGTGCCCGGTGTACGTGTCTGGTGGGCCCGTTCCTATAGAACGGCTTCACTGCCCCGCAAAGCACCTCTGCTTGGCATCAACCTCCCGGGTGATCAGCCGTAGTCGCCAGCGCGGCCAATATGCGGGCCCAGCTCCGCGCCCCCTTCTCGAAACTCGTGATATTATACTTTTCATTCGGCGAATGGATACGGTCGTCATCAAGGCCAAAGCCGATCAGCAGGCTGTCCATGCCGAGCGCGTCGCGAAACGACGAAACGATGGGGATCGACGCGCCGCAGCCCATCAACACGGCTGGCCGGCCCCATTCGTCGCCAAGCGCCTTGGCCGCCGCCTGCATGGACGGATCGGCGGTATCAAACATGATGGCACCCGAGCCGCGGCTGCCAAGCCACGTCGCGGTGCAATCCGGCGGCAGCAGCGTTTCAACATAGGCCCTGACCGCGGCCATGACTTTGCCGGGGTCCTGGCCGGGCACGAGGCGGCATGTGATTTTCACGGAAGCTTTTGCCGGAATGACGGTTTTGGAGCCGATGCCCTGATAGCCACCGGTGATGCCGTTGAATTCAAGTGTTGGCCGCGACCAGAGTTGCTCGATCAGCGACCGGCCCTTCTCTCCAGCTGGGGTTTTGAGGCCGACCGCGCCAAGGAACGTCTCGGCTCTGAGGCCCAGCGTCTGCCACTGCGCCAATTGAGCAGGTGTTGGATCTTTAACGCCGTCATAAAAGCCCGGCACAGCGATGCGGCCATTGTCATCATGTAGGCTCGCCATCACCTTGGCCAAGACGCGGATCGGATTTGAAACCGGTCCGCCGTAAATACCGGAATGCAAATCGCGGCTGGGACCATTGATGATCAGCTCATCACCCGCCAGCCCGCGCAGCATTGTTGTAATCGCGGGGGTATCTTTGTCCCATTGTCCGGTATCGCAGACGAGCACCAGGTCGGCTTTCACGTCGGCGGCATGTTCAGCGAGAAACGCCGGCAGCGAGGGCGAGCCGCATTCCTCTTCGCCTTCAATCAATACGGAAACGGCGACGGGCAAATCGCCCGCAACGGCCTTCCAGGCGCGCGCGGCTTCAAAGAAAGTCATCAGCTGACCTTTGTTGTCTTCTGCACCTCGCGCAATGATGACGGTACCGTTGCCCGGTTCTTGCGCCAGCCGCGGCTCGAACGGTGGCCATGTCCACAATTCCAGCGGATCGGCGGGCTGCACGTCATAGTGACCGTAGAACAGCACGTGCGGCATGCCGGCTGGCCGGACTTTGCGATCGTGTGCCACGACCATCGGGTGGCCGGTGGTCGGCACAACTTTGGCTTCCGCAAAACCGATGTCGCGTAAAGTTGCTGCGCACCACTCGGCTGCTGTCTGGCAATGGCCTTTGAACGCTGGGTCTGTCGAGACACTTGGAATTCGCAAAAGCTCAAACAAACGGTCCAAGCCCGCCTGCTTCGCGTGGCCGAGATTTTCAAGAACTTTCGGAAGATTGTTCATCAGGTGCGATGTCCGCAGATTGAGGGCCACCCGGGTCTCTCGGGCTGCCCGATGCATAATGTCTTCTACTCAATTGGTCATGCTGCTATGCCACAACCCTTGATGCGGGGTGCGGCAGCGTGCGGCCTCGCGACTTGGAGGTGTGATGACACAGCCTGGTACGGACGGTAAAGAAAAATGGGTCTACAATTTTGCTCCGGGCTCTGCAGACGGCAATGCCGGTATGGCGGCGCTGCTCGGCGGCAAAGGCGCTAATCTGGCCGAAATGGCGACGCTTGGCCTTCCCGTGCCGCCTGGGTTCACAATCACCACGGACGTCTGCAAGCTGTTTTTTGATCAAGGCAAGACGCTGCCGCCCCGCCTGCGCGCGGACGTCGAGGCTGGTCTGATTAAAATCGGCAATACGGTCGGCGCTCACTTTGGCGATGAAGCCCGGCCACTGCTGGTTTCCGTCCGGTCCGGTTCGCGCGCTTCCATGCCCGGTATGATGGATACGATCCTCAATCTTGGCCTCAACGACAAGACCGTCGAAGCGCTGGCGAGCCTCACAGGCGACGCCCGCTTTGCTTTCGATAGCTATCGCCGTTTCATCCAAATGTATGCCGACGTCGTGCTCGGTCTCGATCATGGCCTCTTTGAGGACATCCTTGAAAACTTCAAAAATCTAAATGGCTTTGCGACCGACACCGACATCGATGCCGAGGCGTGGCGTGAGATTATCGCTGACTACAATGCAGCCGTGGTCCGGGAAAGCGGCAAACCTTTCCCGCAAAATACAAGCGACCAGCTTTGGGGTGCGATCGCCGCCGTTTTCAATTCCTGGCACAATCCGCGCGCCGCAACCTATCGCCGCTTGCACGACATTCCGGATGACTGGGGCACGGCCGTCACGGTTCAAGCTATGGTTTTTGGAAATCTTGGGGATACATCGGCGACCGGAGTTGCGTTCACGCGCAATCCTTCGACGGGTGCCAACGAGATCTACGGCGAATTTTTGCCAAATGCGCAAGGCGAAGATGTTGTCTCTGGAAGCCGGACACCTCAACCGCTGGCGCGGCACGGCGCTGGCTCAACGCCCGGCAGTTCACTCGAAGAACAGATGCCCGCCGCGTTCGCTGAACTTAGAAGCGTTTTTTCCCGTCTCGAGCAGCATTACCGCGATATGCAAGACGTCGAATTCACCGTTCAAATTGGCCGCCTGTGGCTGCTTCAAACGCGTTCTGGAAAGCGCACGACGGATGCGGCGCTGAAAATTTCGGTCGATATGGCGGCTGAAGGTCTGATCAGCAAAGATGAAGCGGTG
>JAYUCQ010000523.1:0-2881 GCA_043740265.1 Hyphomicrobium sp. | reverse complement strand
TCATCCAGCATGACACTTGAAAACATCAAATCCGATTTTGATCTCCTCGACGATTGGGAAGACCGCTACCGCTACGTCATCGAACTTGGCCGCGCGTTACCTGCGTTTCCAGAAAGCCTGCGCAGCGATGCCAACAAAGTCCGCGGCTGCGCCAGTCAGGTCTGGCTCGCGACCGCGCCCGTCAAAAGCGAGAGTGGCAAGACGACGTTATCGATGCAAGGCACCAGCGACGCCGTCATCGTCCAAGGGCTTATCGCGGTTTTGTTCGCGGTTTATGAAAACAAAACGCTGGCCGAAATCGAGGCGATTGACGCGCAAGCGGTCTTCGCCACCCTCGGCCTCAAAGAGCACCTAACGCCACAACGCTCCAACGGCCTCGCCAGCATGGTCGCCCGCATCCGGAGAGACGCAGGAGTTTTTGCCG
Source organism: Hyphomicrobium sp. (assembly GCA_043740265.1). GTDB lineage: Bacteria > Pseudomonadota > Alphaproteobacteria > Rhizobiales > Hyphomicrobiaceae > Hyphomicrobium_B. Next base: position 2,457 of record JAYUCQ010000523.1, on the reverse strand, counting down.
GGGTATAACCCCTACTTCCCCTCCGCCCCCGGCCGATATCCCACCACGCCCCAGTGTTTGATCCGGCCGGACGTGCGCGACGGACCGTTATCGCTCACCATTCCGTAGTGACGCGCCAAAAGATCGAGCGCGATTTGCAGCACGATCTTTCCGGACCGCGCCGGCAACGCGCCCGATTTCTCAGCCGCTTCCAACCCTTTCAAAAAACAAAAGACGTCGATCAGCATGTCGGCGAGTTTCGGCCCGACGGCCTTCAACGCTGAGCGCACACGTTCTTGCGCCGCAACCACATGATCGGAAACCTCGGCTCCTTGATCGGGTGAATTACGCCGCCCGGAGGAATCGGTTTTCAAAAGCGCCCAGTTCGCTGTGACGTTCGGCGTCATTTGCGCGAACCAGAAATCGGCGCGCAATTTTTCACCCGCCGCCACCTCTGCGTCCGACAACAGGGGTTTGCCATCTTTGCCGCGCCGGTTGGTCAGCCACACCAGCGGGCTCTCGCCCAAATTGAAGGCGGGCTTGGCGTTGGCTAAACTGTCACGCGCAGCATCGCTCATCGGCGCCTCAGATTGCTCCGAGCGCTCAGGTCTTATGACCGTCATTTTGCAGCTTCCGGTTGGAGTTTAGGCGGCCGGCCAGAACGATGAAGGGCGCAGAACCATCGCCGGTACGGCCCATTCCAGCAGATCCAGGGCGTGATCGAACAGCGGATCATCGCGCCGGTCTTCGATAATGAGGCAGGCGTGAGCTACCGTCGTCCGGTCACGGCCGAACAAGTGCCCCGCCGCCGTCATCGATAGTCCGCAGCCGACGTGGGCCAGATACATGGCCACCTGGCGGGCCAGCGCCACCTTGGCAATACCGCGCGTGACATGCTCCATGGCCTCGCCGTCGATACCAAAAACGCGCGTCACGCCAAGTTCTATGGCGAGCCGCATCTGCCGGCTTTTGCCCGGAACACTCGTATCGAAGGCACTGAGAAGGGCTGGCTCAAAAACGTCCATGCCGGCCGGCTGCGCGAGGGTCATCATGAGATCATCCAAATCGCTAATGTTGAACTTCGAGTGTTGCGCTTCAAGACAAACAGCAAGTTCGCCACTCTACCGCATCCAGCAATGCGGCGCTGACAAAGCTCTGCAAATCGTCAACAGCGGGGATAACTCAGTAACCACTTTTCTTCACCGTGTTGGTTTTGGCGGGCGAAAAAAAGTTATCCCCGCCCCCCTAGGCCAAGCGCACACTTGCGTTCATGAAAAAAACAAATGCCCATTCGCGAACAGCGTCCGCAGCGGCTTTCAATGTAGCGGACAAACAAAATTCCAAGCACCAAAGCGCCAAGAGCCAACCCGACAGCGAACGGCGCACAGAACTCGCGCGCTTGCTCCCGCTCTGGCCAGCGGAAATTGCCGATCTCTCTATTGAAGGGCGGCGGCGCATCATCGCGACATTGTCAAAAGCGCTGCGGGTTGAACGCGTGCGCGGCAAAGCCGGGCACTGGGCTTACGATCTCGCCCGGCACGCAGCGCTTTCTCAAAACTGGAAACACGAATGCGCCGCGTTGCGCGCGATCGAGGCCCGGAAAAACGCCGCCCTACAGAATAGGCCGCAGCAATCGGCAGCCGCCTGCTGCAACGCAACGCGCGACTACGTTGTCTTCATGCTGCCAGAGGGCACATCACAGAACGGCACAAAGTAGACGCGGGTTCGATGTCGTCCCTAGCGTTCCGGCGCTACTTCTCGCGCCGCATGCCAAGGCCCATTTTCTTCGCCAGTTGCGACCGCGCCTGAGCATAATTCGGCGCAACCATCGGATAGTCGTGCGGCAAGCCCCACTTCTCGCGGTACTCTTCCGGCGACAGGTTGTAGTGCGTCCGCAGGTGCCGCTTCAGCGATTTGAACTTCTTGCCGTCTTCCAGGCAAATGAGAAAGTCGGGCATCACCGACTTCTTGATCGCGATTTTGGGCTTCGAGTCTTCGCGTTCAATGGGCGGCGCCTTGCCAGCCGCCCGGCTCAACGCCGCGTGGGTTTCCGCGATGAGCGCCGGTAATTCGCTTGATGTGACGGTGTTATTGCTGACAAAGGCTGCAACAATGGACGCGGTTATATTGACCAGCTCAGGTGGTGCCGAACCTTCCATCATGCGTATCCTTGCGTCGAACCAAAGACTATCCTGCAAATAAAAAACCAGATTTGATCTGGCCTTGCAAGCAATACGTTGGAACTATCCAATATAAGCCGCCAGAGTAACGTTGATTTCTCTGTAAAACTAAATTGACCCAGAGGAAACACTTGGTTGGCGCGGGCCGCGGGCGATCGAAAGTGTCCGTTTTGACCACCTGCTGGCTCGTGATACTCTTTTAGACTTAACCGCAGCGGCGGTGCCCCACAGATCCCTTGGCTATTCGGCGCCCTGGCAATTTGAATGGCGATCTCTGGCCCGTTAGCATCTGGCCTAT
>JAYUCQ010000522.1:0-2882 GCA_043740265.1 Hyphomicrobium sp. | reverse complement strand
CGATCCAGACTATCACCGCCGCGATTTGTTCGAAGCGATAGACTCCGGCGCATTTCCTGAGTGGGAATTCGGCGTTCAGTTGTTGAGCCAAGAAGAAGCCGACAGCCTGCCGTTCGACATTCTCGACGCAACCAAGCTCATCCCGGAAGAACTATTTCCGATCGAGTTCGTCGGCCGCATGGTTCTTGACCGAAACCCGGATAATTTCTTCGCCGAAACCGAGCAGGTCGCATTCCTGCCGACGAACATGCCGCCGGGCATCGACGTCTCGGAAGACCCGCTGCTGCAAGGCCGGCTGTTCTCGTATCAAGATACGCAGCTGTCGCGGCTGGGCACCGTGAACTTCCACCAGATCCCGATCAATCGCGCCAAAGGCTGTCCATTTCAAAACCTGCAACGCGACGGTCAAATGCAGACCCAGGTCTTCCAGGGCCGCGCCAACTACGAGCCAAATAGTTTAAGCGACGCTGGCGAAATAGGCGGTCCGCGCGAGGATCAAACGGGCGGCTTCCGCACTGCGGCCGTACCGGTGACCGACACCAAAATTCGTATCAGATCTGATACGTTTGCCGATCACTATTCGCATGCCCGCCTGTTTTTCCGATCCCAAACAGACGTTGAGCAAGCCCATCTGGCGAGCGCGCTCGTGTTTGAATTGTCCAAAGTGACGCTCGAACCCGTTCGCAACCGCGTACTGGCAAATCTGCGCAACGTGGATGAGGAATTGGCCGAACGCGTTGCCAACGGCTTAGATATGCCGCTGCCGCCAAAATCAAAAGCTGCCGCCGAACCGCAGGATATGGAGCTATCGCCAGCTTTGCGCATCGTCGGCAAATATCCAGAATCTCTCAACGGCCGTGCGGTTGGTATACTGGTCAGCGATGGTGCCGACGGCAAAACCATCAAAGCAATCCAGAAGGCGGCCCTCGCTGAAGGCGCGCACGTCAAGATCGTCGCGCCAAAAATCGGCGGCGTGACGTTGAAAGATGGCTCGAAACTCAAAGCCGATGGCCAGCTCGCCGGCACGCCGTCTGTGATATTCGATGCCGTCGCCATCGTGCTATCGGCAGAGGGCTGCAAGGTGCTGATGCACGAAGGTGCGGCGATCGATTTCGCGGCCCACGCCTTTGGTCATTTGAAGGCGATCGGACATACGCCAGAAGCACAGCCACTGCTCGATAAGGCCGGCGTGACGCCTGATGCCAGTGTTGTCGATGTCGGCAAGAGCGCTGAAGATTTCATCGGCAAAGCTGCTGGCCGGCAGTGGGACCGCGAACCAAAGGTTCGCATGCTCGCGTGATGTGACGCGTCATGTGAGTTAGAAAAGGCGCGGCGTCTGTCTCCCCCGAGATCGCCGCGCCCATTCAACTTGGCACATTTAACTTAATGGAAAAAAAGCGGACGGCTAAACCGCAAATCGCGCGTCACTAAGACTGCGCGCAGCCCTCGCATAAGCCAGGGCGCGGGCTTGCGCCTGCGGCGGTTTCCAGGCAACCTTCGCGCGCACCCATTCAGGATTGAACCAGCGGTCGGCCGGGCCATCATAGGGCAGCCGCGTAATGTCCCAGTGCTGAATGTACGGGGAATACTTATCCCAAACCGCCGGGCCACCGCCGATAAAAACGACGCGGCCCGGATATTTCGCAATTGCATCCTGCGGCCGCGTATCAGACCTGATCACCTCGATCGACCGATCGGCCCAAGCCTCAGGGGGAATCGAAGCAACCGTCGCAGGACCGGCGAGCAGCACGTGGCCGCGTGTAAGCGCAAAAAAACGGGCGACGTCATCAGCGAATATCGGTTCTGGCCGCCCTTCCCAAGGCAGTTTGCCGTGCAAACCCAATTGACCAGATTGCCCTATCGCACAGATACACCGAACTGTTGCTTGGCCCACATTGACCTCTTCGAATGGTAGAATTGTTGTCAGGCGAGCAAGCCTTCTAAGCAGTGTTTCGTTCCCCGGCGGATTCAAAAAAGACATACGGCTCCCATTGTTTGTTATGCCTTCGATGCAATCTTGGAAATCCAAAAGCGGAATTGTGTGGTGGAATTCAAAGAGGAATTGGCAACGAATTCTTCGAAGCCGGCTGCGCAGTACCTGTGGTAACTTGCGATAGGTAGCAATGTCCGTTTGCAGCCGAAGGCCGCCAAGGCATGACGAATTCCAATTGGACGATACACTTTCCAGGCCTCAAAAAGCTAGAAACAGCAATCGCCAAGTCTCTTGTTGCGACCAGCAAAGTGGTGCGGCTTCCGGCTGGAACCAGAATTTTTGGTCCGGGTCAGTCGCCGGAGAGCTACCTTCTCCTCATCACTGGAACGGTGCGCGTTCAGCAAGTCTCGGAGACCGGCCGGGAGATTGTGTTGTACCGAGTCTCAGCGGGCGAGAGTTGTGCTCTGACGACGGCATGCCTCATGGGATATGAAGAGTACCAAGCTGAGGGCGTAACGGAGACTGATGTTGAAGCCGTTGCGATACCGCGCGGGACATTCGATGACTTGATCGCGAAATCTGCAGAATTCCGGCGTTTTGTGTTTACTGCTTTCAGCGTTCGCGTTACCAACTTGTTCAGGATCATCGACGAAGTGGCGTTTTCGCAGATCGATATCCGTCTTGCTCAGAAGCTTTTGGAACTCGCCGACGGTGATGGCCGAGTCGGGTTGACGCACCAGCAGCTGTTATCTGAACTCGGGACCGCGCGCGAGGTGATCAGCCGGCAACTCCATGAGTTTCAACGCCGAAAGTGGATTGAGACATCGCGCGGCGGTCGATTTTCCGGGCTTAGTAGTTGGCAATGGCGCCGCCTTCATCTGGGTGCAGCCGGGCTTGACTGGCAACACGGTGATTGACGTCAATACCGACAACATTGTTGGACCCAATA
>JAYUCQ010000521.1:0-2882 GCA_043740265.1 Hyphomicrobium sp. | reverse complement strand
TGGAAAGTCCGGACCAGCCGCAGGTGCCTCAAATGCACTAGAGAGCGGCGTGTGGCCTTCGTTCGACGCGTTCGCCAAAACCCACGCCAGCGGCCGCGCCCAAGTCGTGTGGACACGTCTTGTTGCGGATTTGGAAACGCCGGTTTCGGCGTATCTAAAACTCGCGGACAAGAAACCGATGAGCTTTTTGCTTGAATCAGTTGAAGGCGGGGCGTCGCGCGGGCGCTATTCCGTCATCGGCTTGGAGCCGGATCTGATTTGGCGCGCCAACGGCGATCAGGCCGAGATCAATCGCAAGCCGCAAAGTGCCGGTTCATCGTTCGTCAAAGATGGCCGTCCGACATTGCAATCGCTGCGCGCGCTGTTGACTGAAAGCGAAATCGCGTTGCCCGAAGGCCTGCCGCCCATGTCGGCGGGCACGTTCGGCTATATGGGCTACGACACGGTGCGCTTGATCGAGGCGCTGCCTGAAATGGTGCCCGACGCGCTTGGCGTGCCGGATGCCATTTTAGTGCGGCCCACACTCATCGTCATTTTCGATAGCGTCAAAGACGAGATGACCGTCGTGACGCCGGTCCGCCGGCAGCCGGGGCAGGACGCAGGTTCCGCTTACGCCGAAGCTCAAGCACGCCTTGCCGGTGCTGTTCGTTTGCTTGACGCGCCGCTGCCGCATACGGCTTCCGCCAATCTGACCACCGCCGCATTACAAGAACCAACGTCTAACACCAGCGCCGCTGATTATCTCGGCATGGTCGCGAAAGCCAAAGACTACATTACCGCCGGCGACATTTTCCAGGTTGTGCTGTCGCAGCGTTTTTCAACGCCATTCGCGCTGCCGTCGTTTGCGTTGTACCGCTCACTGCGCCGCCTCAACCCGTCGCCGTTTTTATTCCACCTCGACTTCGGAGATTTTTCCCTCGTCGGCTCGTCGCCGGAAATTCTGGTCCGCGTCCGCGATGGCGAAGTCACTATCCGCCCCATCGCCGGCACAACGCATCGCGGTGCCACGGAAGCCGAGGATAAGGCGCTCGCCGCAGCCTTGCTGGCCGATCCGAAAGAGCGCTCCGAACATCTGATGCTGCTCGACCTTGGCCGCAACGACGTTGGCCGCGTCGCCGCAACCGGCACCGTCGCCGTTACCGATCAGTTCGTCATCGAGCGCTACAGCCACGTCATGCACATCGTCTCCAACGTGACTGGCCGCCTCAATGAGACGGATCACGATGCCATCGACGCTCTCATGGCAGGATTTCCGGCCGGCACGGTTTCGGGCGCGCCGAAAGTGCGATCGATGGAAATCATCGCCGAATTAGAAAAGGCAAAGCGCGGTCCTTATGCGGGCTGCGTTGGATATTTTTCAGCTGGCGGCGAGATGGACACCTGCATCGTGCTGCGAACAGCCGTCGTCAAGGATGGCATGCTGCACGTTCAAGCCGGTGCCGGTATCACGCACGACAGCATTCCCGAAAACGAACAGCAGGAATGCATCAACAAAGCCAAGGCCATCGTGCGGGCCGCCGAAGAAGCCGTTCGCTTTGCCGCTAAGGCCACCAAGGGCGGCGCGTCCGGCAACGGCGGCGTATTTGGCTAACGGGCGCGTGTTTTAACTCAGACTAACAATCACTCGCCCGGAACTGGGACATCCACATAGTCGACCTGACTCGCCGGTTGGGGAATGGGAATCCCGTCCGCTTTCATGCCTTCAAGATGCAGCTGAACAGCCTCGCGCAGAAGCCTCTCCGTAGCCGCGACGGTATCACCTGTCGCAACGCAGCCGGGCAGATCCGGAACATAGCCCGAGTAGTTGGCCGCGGCCCGCTCGATGACGATTGCATAGCGCATTGCGGTTCTACCTTCTCAGATTGGCTTGCTTAAATATGCTATTCAGCGTGCCTGGAGCAATATCGTCGCGCTCATGTCCTGCAACAGTGACACGGCCCAGCTTATGTGGATGTTTTAGTTGCCGATGACTTCCCCGGGTCGCGATCAAAACCCATCCGTCCTCATGCAATATTCTAAGCACATCCCTAACCTTCATAGAGCATTTCTAGCATGCGTGTGCTCCCGTAGAGTAGGCGTCTAGCGGCTAACGGGCTTTTGCCGCCGTGGCGCGGCCCGCCGTTTGCGGCGGCTTCCAGCGTTTGGCCCAGGCGCGGGTCCATGGATTCCAGCGCGGCTTCCACGCTAAGCTAATCAGGCTGTGCCAGATTGTATAGACGATCAACCAGCCGAGCACGCGCAGCGGCAAAGCGCCGAGCGCGAAGAGCAAACGGTGGGCCCGCGTCCAAACGCCTGCGCCGTATTTCATTGATTGCGCTTTGACCCAGGCACGCACAACGTCCGGCCCAAGCACGCTTTCGGCAACGCGCAACGCCACGAAGGTGACGAGCGCAAACGGCAGTACCAGCCAGATCAGCGCCCACAGCACATACCATGTGATCGACCACAGGATCGACAACGCCCAGCCGAGCAGCCAGATAATGGGGCTGAGGAGTGTACTGAAAATCGTGCCGATTGTTTCCATACTGCGGTTACCGTGGTTAGCGCTAACTGTCACAAAAGCTATTAAAGTATTCCGGCACAATTTGCGCGGCTGCTCTTGCCTCCCCCTTTGAGGGGGGAGGAAGATGTGTCCGTGGCTTAGCTCGGCCGACCCGGCCTGTCATTGCATTCGATAAGCCGAGCTAAGTCACTGGACACATCAGGTGGGGGTGCAGGGCATAAATGCAATCAGCATTCACCCCCACCCGGCGCGCCAAGAATGAGGTACGACGCGCTTATTTTCATTGTTACGAGGCTCACTGCGCGTCTTAACTCATGGCGCACCGCCCTCCCCCCTCAAAGGGGGAGGCAAGAGCAGCCGCGCAAATTGTGCCGGAATA
>JAYUCQ010000520.1:0-2884 GCA_043740265.1 Hyphomicrobium sp. | reverse complement strand
GCCAAAGCCATCGCCGATGAAGCCAAACTTTTGTGCTTCGACGAACTGCATGTCACCGATATCGCCGACGCTATGATCCTCGGCCGTTTGTTCCAGGGGCTCTTCGCTGCCGGTACGGTGATCGTGGCAACGTCCAACGCGCATCCTTCGCAACTCTATAGAAACGGGCTCAATCGTCAGCTTTTCCTGCCCTTCATAGCTATGCTTGAGCAGCATATGGATGTTGTGGATTTGGTGGCGCAGAAGGACTTCAGGCTGGATAAGCTCGCCGGCAACCCATTGTATTTCACGCCCGTCGATGCCGCCTCGCGCGCCGCGCTGGACGCCCATTGGGACCGTTTGACCGGTCATCACCCCGGCAAGCCAGTTGCAATTGACGTCAAGGGACGGAAACTGAAAGTGCCTGTCGCATCGATGGGCGTCGCCCGGTTCAGCTTCGCCGATCTCTGCGACCAACCGCTTGGTGCCAACGACTACCTCCACGTCGCCCATGCCTTCCACACCGTCATCATCGACGCCATTCCGGTCATAGATCGCGGCCGCCGCGACGTTGCCCGCCGTTTTATCAACCTGATCGACGCGTTCTACGACTGCCGGACGTGCCTGATTGCATCCGCCGAAGCGGAACCCGCAGCACTTTATCCATCCGGCGACGGCGCGGATCTTTTCGAGCGCACGGCATCACGGCTGATGGAAATGCGCTCTGAAGGGTACCTAGCGAAGCGGTCTGGCGGCACGGCGGAAAAATCCTGACCACGCCCGCTTCTGAAGCACGCCGGTCTCCCACTTTCGAACAACCAAGGCTGCGGCTGCTTGACTGCCGGAGGAATTTGACTAGGCAGCGGTAAGGCCGCAACTATACTGCATTGCAACAACAGACCCGCACACTGAACGGGATATTCCGCAGGGGAACCACGCGCATGGCACGCACCAAGATTGCATTGATCGGCTCTGGACAAATCGGCGGCACGCTGGCGCTTTTGGCGGGGCTTAAAGAACTTGGAGATATCGTGCTGACCGACATGATCGAGGGCACTGCCAAGGGCAAGGCACTGGATCTGGCGCAGACCGCCGCCGTCGAAGGCTATAACGCCAAGGTCACCGGTGCTGGCCCCGAAGGCTATGCTGCCATCAAAGGCGCTGACGTTTGTATCGTCACCGCCGGTGTTCCGCGCAAGCCTGGCATGAGCCGCGATGACCTGCTCGGCATCAATTTGAAAGTCATGGAGCAGGTCGGCACCGCCATCAAACAGAACGCACCCGACGCTTTCGTCATTTGCATCACCAATCCGCTCGACGCAATGGTCTGGGCGTTGCAGAAATTTTCCGGCCTCCCGGCCAACAAAGTTGTCGGCATGGCCGGCGTTCTGGATAGCGCCCGCTTCTCGCACTTCCTTGCTGATGCGTCCGGCGTTGCTATTGAAGACGTGCGTGCCATGACGCTTGGCGGCCACGGCGACGATATGGTGCCGATGGTGCGCTATTCGACGATTGGCGGCGTGCCGCTACCTGATTGCGTGGCGCTCGGCATGTTTACGCAAGACGCCCTCGACGCCATCATCAAGCGGACGCGCGGCGGCGGCGGCGAGATTGTCGCGCTGCTCGGCAACGGTTCGGCGTTCTATGCGCCAGCAGCGTCTGCCATCGCGATGGCCGATAGCTACTTGAAAGACAAAAAGCGTATGCTGCCTGCCGCCGCGCATTTGACCGGCCAGTACGGTCTCAAGGATATGTACGTCGGCGTGCCATGTGTCATCGGCGCGGGCGGCGTCGAGAAAATCGTCGAGCTGAAATTGAATGCAGAAGAACAGGTCATGTTCGATAAGTCTGTCGCTTCGGTGAAGGGCCTTGTCGATGCCTGCAAAACAATACAGCCGAGCTTGGCTTAATTAATTCCCTCTCCCCACGCCAAGTGAAACAGGCGTGGGGAGAGGGGGCAAATCATGGAATCCACAATATGAACATCCACGAATACCAAGCCAAGCAACTGTATCGCGAATACGGCATCGCAACACCCGCAGGCTTCCCGGCTTTTACGGTCGATGAAGCGGTCGCTGCGGCGAAGAAGCTGCCCGGCCCCGTTTGGGTGGTGAAGGCGCAGATCCATGCGGGCGGACGCGGCAAAGGTACGTTCAAGGAAAAGGCTGCTGGAGAGAAAGGCGGCGTTCGCCTCGCCAATTCGGTCGATGAGGTCAAGAAATTCGCAACTGAAATGCTCGGCAAGACGCTGGTCACGGCGCAGACGGGTCCTGCTGGCCGCGTCGTCAACCGGCTCTACGTCGAAGACGGCTCGCAGATTGACCGCGAACTCTATCTCTCGGCGCTGGTCGACCGCGCCACGTCGCGCATTGCTTTCATTGTCAGCCAAGCCGGCGGCATGAACATCGAAGACGTCGCCCACGACACGCCGGAAAAAATCCACACCGTCTCCATTGACCCGGCGACCGGATATGAACCGTTCCACGGCCGCAAGATTGCCTTCGCGCTTGGCCTCAAGGGCGAGCAGGTGAAAGAATGCAGCAGAATCGTTGAAAACCTGACCCGCATGTTCATTGAAAAGGACATGAGTTTGTTAGAGATCAACCCGCTGGTCGTCACCAAAGCGGGCAAACTGATTTGCCTCGACGGCAAAATGGATTTCGATAGCAACGCGCTCTACCGCCACCCTGAGATCGTTGAAATGCGCGATCTGGGCGAAGAAGACCCAACCGAAATCGAAGCCTCGAAACACGATCTTGCGTTCGTCAAACTCGACGGCAACATCGGCTGCCTGGTCAACGGCGCCGGCCTTGCGATGGCGACGATGGATATTATCAAACTATACGGCTGCGAGCCCGCCAACTTCCTCGACGTCGGCGGTGGTGCGTCAAAGGAAAAAGTCCAG
>JAYUCQ010000519.1:0-2887 GCA_043740265.1 Hyphomicrobium sp. | reverse complement strand
CGGTTTTCGAGATGGGAGGGATGCTCTCAGCGTGCGCCCAGAAATGCAAATCTAGCAATGCAAAGGCGTAGCGGCCCTGTCGTCCGGCCAAGTCGATGAGGGGGCTTCTAGTCCTTATTTGTGTCAAGTGCAAGAAAAACCGCATGGAGGCGGGTCAGGATTGCGTGACGGGCGGATTTCAAGGGTTTGGAGCCGCAGCGTCACCCCAAATTAAACACCCGGGTTGGGTGCAGCGCACCTTTGTCGAGTTCGCCCAACGCGATGAGGCGGCCTTTCGAGGTCGCAAAGGCGGGGCCGGATAGAACCGGGGCGTCACGGCCGCGGATCAAAATCGCCTGACCGCGCACGAGGCTCGCGGCGTCGGTTTGCGAGACCAGGAGTTCCGGCAAATCAGCGAGCGCCATTTCGACGGGCGCTAAAACTTTGCCGATCGCATCGCCGTCGTCCGATTGGGCGGCGGCCTGAATGGCTTCGAGCGTCACCGCGTTGCCTTCGTTGAACGGGCCGACGCGCGTACGCCTGAGCGCAACGACGTGGCCATAGCAGCCGAGCAGACGGCCGATATCGCGAGCTAAGGCGCGCACGTACGTCCCCTTACCGCATTCGGCTTCGAACACGCTCGTAGCGTCGTCAGGTTGGTCGATGAGTGCGAGGCGCTGAATGAAAACGGTGCGCGCCGCGAGTACAACCTCTTCGCCGCTGCGCGCCAGATCATAGGCGCGTTCGCCAGCGATTTTGATGGCTGAAAACTGCGGCGGCACCTGGCTGATGTCGCCATGGAACTGCGGCAACAAGGCTTCGATTGCCGCCCGTGTTGGCCGCGTCTCGCTCGATTTCACCACCGGCCCTTCGGCATCGTCGGTCGTTGTCTCCGCGCCCCAACGAACCGTAAAGCGATAGGCTTTTTCGCCATCCACCGCGAACGGCACGGTTTTCGTCGCTTCTCCCAATGCGATGGGCAGAATGCCGGTTGCGAGCGGATCGAGCGTGCCGGCGTGTCCGGCTTTTTGCGCGCCGAACGCGCGGCGCACGGCGCCTACCGCCTGCGTCGATGTCATGTTCAACGGCTTGTCGAGAATGACCCAACCGTGAACGGGATTACCTTTTTTGCGTCGTGACATTTGTGTTTCTCGGTTACCCTCCCCCCTTGTGGGGGAGGGCCAGGGAGGGGGGTACTCCGTGACGTTTCGGGTTTCGGGATTCCCCCCACCCCTAACCCCTCCCCACAAGGGAGAGGGGAACTCCCTCATTTCTTCTCCACATCCTGGCGCACGTGCGGGCTGTCCAGGAGGCGGTCAATGCGGGTTGCTTCCTCGAAGGTCTTGTCTTCGAGAAAGCGCAGGTCGGGCGCGTAACGCAAATTCAGCGTGTGCGCGACTTGCGTGCGAATGTACATTTTGTTGCGCGTCAGGGCTTCGACCACCGGCTTGATGGATTTGCCGCCGAGCGGCATGACGTAAACCGTCGCCAATTTCAAATCCGGCGAGATGCGGACTTCGGGGATTGTGATGACGTGACCGGCCAGCACATCGTCATGGATTTCACTGCGGGCCAGCATTTCCGCAATCTTGTGGCGCACGAGTTCGCCGATGCGCAACATGCGCTGCGTCGGGCCTTTTGCCGAATTTACGGAGGAAGATTTTTTGCGTGTCATGCTTTTCCCGCCGCGGGATTGGACCGCGTGCGGCTCCTTCAATTTACGTACGTTTTCACTTCGGCTCGAAGAGCCGTGCACCCAAGGGGTGCCGCGGCAAGCCGCGCCCCCGCGGAGGACGCCCGAACGGCGCACCTTAGCGTCGTTCGGATCAGCATCCGTGAGCGACTAAAGACTTCTTGCGATCGTCTCGACCTGGAAGCATTCGATCTGGTCGCCTTCGCGGATGTCCTGGTAGTTGGCGAAAGACATGCCGCACTCCTGGCCCGAGACAACTTCCTTGGCGTCGTCCTTGAAGCGCTTGAGGATCGCGAGCGAGCCTTCGTGGATGACGACGTTGTCGCGCAACAGGCGGACCTTGGCACCGCGTTCGACCTTGCCTTCAGTGACGATGCAACCCGCAACCTTGCCGACCTTCGTGATGTTGAAGACCTGCTTAATGCTGGCGTAACCGAGAAAGACTTCGCGCTTGGTTGGCGCGAGCAGGCCCGACATCGCGGCTTTCACGTCATCGACCAAATCGTAGATGATGTTGTAGTAGCGGATTTCGATGCCTTGCGTATCGGCGGCCTGCTTCGCTTGCGAATTGGCGCGAACGTTAAAGCCGAGAATGACAGCCTTCGACGCGTTCGCCAGCGCAACGTCGGATTCGGTGATGCCGCCGACGCCGGTGTGGACGATGCGGGCGATGACTTCGTCCGTGCCGAGCTTCTTCAACGAACCGATAATGGCTTCGACGGAACCCTGCACGTCACCCTTGATGAGCAGCGTGAATTCCTTCTGGCCAGCCGCGTCTTTCAGCGTCTGCATCATCTGTTCGAGTGTGCGCGGCGTACCGGCCGAGCCCATCGTCTCGCGGCGCTTACGGAGACGATAATCGGTAATTTCGCGGGCGCGGGCTTCGTTCTCGACGACTGAGAATTGCTCACCAGCTTCAGGAGCGGAGTCAAATCCGAGAACTTCAACCGGCACCGATGGTCCAGCGTTCACGATCGGCTTGCCGTGCGCATCAAGGAGTGCGCGGACCCGGCCCCAGGCCATGCCGGCAACGATGAGATCGCCGACTTTCAATGTGCCGCGCTGAACCAGCACGGTGCCGACGGGACCACGGCCGCGCTCAAGCTTGGCTTCGATGACGATGCCTTCAGCCGTGCGGTTCGGGTTGGCTTTGAGATCAAGAATTTCGGCTTGCAGTTGAACGGCCTCGAGCAACTTGTCGAGATTGGTGCGCTT
>JAYUCQ010000518.1:0-2907 GCA_043740265.1 Hyphomicrobium sp. | reverse complement strand
TCCCATTGCTGGGCGCTCGACTTGCATGTGTTAGGCCTGCCGCCAGCGTTCGTTCTGAGCCAGGATCAAACTCTCAAGTTGAAAGATTTGATTCTGGTTTTTTGGCTTGGAGGTTAATCCAAGTATTCTGTGTAACGGGCACCTTTTCACACTATGACGCTCTCTCCGGTTGCCCGAAGCGAACGCCACGATGAATGGTATTAAGAAACACAGAGTAGCCAGATTCTGTTTGATCTACGATCTTGCGACCGCAAATCCGCCAGGACCCCGCCGTCTGCGTTTCCCTTCCTTCAAATTCAATTGTCAAAGAGCAAAATCGCAGACACGAAACCGCCCGGCGGCGTACCACCGGTTTTTCCGAGACAACGAAGTTCTTACCGGACGTTCCGGTTGGGAACTGCAAAGTTTCGAGGTTCAATGCCCTGCAAGGGCGGCGAAGCAGTTAATGCCGCGCCAACGAACCCTGGTTAAACAACATCGCCGATCAGGTGTCAACAACCAATTTAAAAAATCTTTGCCATGTGCAAAAACTGCCCCGTGCACGTGAGAAACGCCCATAAATAAAGGGTTTTTTGAACACTGTCCGTCTGCCGGCAGCACTGTTGTTAGACACACCTGCGACATCCCAACATTTTGCCACGACAACGCCCCGTTTCGCGTGTTCGAGTGCCCTCCTGTGTGCGTCGCTGATCTAAGCCTATGGCGTTCGCGGCAGAAATCATCGTAGCAGTAATAACCGGGCGCTCGCGGCAACGCCGGTCCCCGTTTTCGCCGGTACCAGCTGAACAGGCTGACGTATCGGGCCAGGCGTGTTGGGGCGGGCCAGATCTGGACCAGATCCAGGCCCATATTGCAGGCCCGAGGGAGACGAAGAGACGTGCTGCCGTGGCGGAGAAAGTTTCTGCGCGCGAACGAGGGCGCTATCGCTCTCGGCGGAGAAACACGTGCACTTCCAGGCTCTTATCATGGCCGCGGCGGTAACTTTTTCAAGGAAATCTACGACGCTGACCACGGCGACCAAACTCATGGCGGCCGCTTTCGATGGATGCTGAGCACGTGTTTAGCGGCTACCGTCGGGGCCATTGCCATTCTCGTCGTCGTCTACGGCTCCTCGGATCAAAACAGCGGCAGCGATGGCCTGCTGCCCGCCCTGATCAGCATTCGCGACGGCACGATACCCCAGCAAGCTCAGCCGACGCCGAAGAATGCTGACGGCTTGAAATGGGTGTCGCCAAAGTCCGACCGTTTGCAATTGGCAACTGGCGCATTGTCGACGCGGTACATAATCCATGAATCGACGAAGAGCCGCCGCGACGGCCGCGAGTACGTCCGCCAAAAGCCCTACGCCCGCATCGTCGCCCGCTTAGCACCTGTACCGTCGAACGCCTCCGACACGATACCAGCCTTCAATCCGTTTAAACTCTACGCCAATTCAAAACCTGTCAGCTCAAACGACGACGCCGACAACAATGGCGGCAGCGGCCTGTCGCGCACGGATGTGTCGGTCAAAGTTGTCGAACTCTTGGGCGGCATTCTGCCCGGCGAGGATGGTCAAGAACTCGATTCTCAAGAAGCTCAAGAACTGGCTGAGCGCAGCGCCGCAGCGCCTGCCGCCGAAGCCGGATTGCCGCTCGACGCTGTCGGCGACGCGCCGCCTGGCGCAACACCTGGGACCGCTGCGGACACCACCAACAGCCAGCTGGCGTGGCAACCGAAAGCGGAATCATCGCAGCGCACGAACACCACCGATATTTTCAAAAGTCCTGAAGCCGCCGACGATCCGGCAGACGATCTCGAAGGCGGCGAAGTCAGCGTCGTCACCGTCGGTAATAGCGATAGCCTTGAATCGATCCTCGCCCATGCCGGCGCCGAGCCCTGGCTTGTGCGCGATATGATCGACGCCGCGCACAATACATTTCCCAAATCGGCACTGGTGCCTGGTCAAGAGGTGCGCATCACACTGGTTCCGTCTCTTACTCAGGCCGACAAAAAAGAACCGGCGCGGTTCTCGATCTTTTCCGATGGCCACGACCACCTCGTAACCGTATCGCGCACCGCATCCGGCGAATTCGTCGCCTCAGCGCAATCGACAATCGCGGCGGAACTGCAGAGTGCGGGTGCCGACGGCGAAGGCGGGCCGAACTCGACGCTCTATGCCGGCGTCTATCACGCTGCCCTGACACAAAGTCTGCCGCCCGACACCATCCAGAAAATCTTGAGCGTGAACGCTTTCGACACAGACTTCCGCCGCCGCGTTCGCCCCGGCGATACGATGGAATTGTTCTTCGACATGAAGGACGAGCAATCCACCGATGGCCCGCCGGGAGAAATGCTGTTTACAGCCGTCAACAGCGGCGGCACCGTCTTCCGCTTCTATCGCTTCCGCACGCCCGACGGCGTCATCGATTACTACGACGACGCCGGCAACAATTCGAAAAAGTTTCTTATGCGCAAACCGGTGCGCGGCGACGACGTGCGCCTGACATCCGGCTTCGGCGAGCGCTATCATCCGCTCTTGAACATCCGCAAAATGCACACCGGCGTTGATTGGGCAACGGCACCTGGAACACCGGTCCTCGCCTCCGGCAACGGTGTCATCGAGGAAGCAACCCACAAGGGCTACTACGGCAACTACATTCGCATCCGCCACGCCAACGGCTATCATACCGCCTACGGCCATATGCAGCGGTTTGCCAACGGCGTCGAACCGGGCGTCAAGGTGCGGCAGGGCCAGATCATCGGATATGTCGGCTCGACAGGTCTTTCGTCAGGACCGCATTTGCACTTCGAGGTGCTGGTCAACAGCCGCTTCGTCGATCCGATGTCGATCCAGGTTCCGCGCGAGCGCAAACTGGAAGGCAAGGATCTCCAAGACTTCCAGAAGGAACGCGCCCGCATCGACGAGCT
>JAYUCQ010000517.1:0-2917 GCA_043740265.1 Hyphomicrobium sp. | reverse complement strand
TCTCCATGCCGCCCATGGTGCGAGCTACAAAATTAGCGTTGCAGCGCGTGCCAGCCGAAATCAAAGACTTCGCTGACATGGCGGGCTGCACGCGGCGGCAGAAATTGTGGCACGTGGAACTCCCGGCCGGGCGCCCAACGCTCATGATTGGTGTCAACCAGGTGATCATGCTGGCGCTCAACATGGTCATAATATCGTCCATGATCGGGGCCGGAGGCCTTGGATATGATGTGCTTCTGGCTCTACGGGCTCTAAAGATTGGCCAAAGTATGGAAGCCGGGTTGGCTATTGTCGCCTTAGCAATTGTGCTCGATCGTCTAAGCCAAGCGGCTGCGCATCAGCGGCCTGAGGCACACGCGGCCTCTGGAGCGATATGGCAAAGATATCCGGTATCAACAGCGATTCTGGCCATTCTCCTGGCAACAACACTGATCGGAACACTTGTACCGGCATTTGCCGCCGTACCACACGGAATAACAATCTCTACGGCTCCGGCGTGGAAGATTGCTGTCGATTGGATCACCGTCAACTTTTTCGACGTTATCGAAGTTTTCCGCACAACCTTGCTCCTCTACATTCTCAATCCCGTGCGGGCATTTTTTGAAAATTTGCCTTGGCTCGGCGCGGTCGCGCTTCTTGGTATGGCTGGTTACCAGATCCGTGGCATCCGCCTGGCGCTTCTCGTTACAGTGCTGAGTATGTTCTGCGTCGTCACGGGGCTGTGGGAAAAGACCATGGCGACGGTCTATCTTTGCGGTATCTCGGCGATCATGGCCGCTCTTATCGGCATACCTCTCGGCTTTCTGGCGTCGCGCAGCGAGAGGTTTCAAGCCTTCATCACACCGGTTATCGACACGCTGCAGACCTTGCCATCGTTCTGCTTCATCATTCCCGTTGTCATGCTATTCCGGGTCGGTGATGTAACGGCCATGATCGCGACGGTGCTTTTCGCGATTGTGCCGGCCATTCGCTATACCGATCACGGTATCCGTCAAATCCCGCCTGCGCTCATTGAGGCTGCGACGGTGGCTGGTTGTACTTCTCGGCAGATGTTCTGGAGGGTGCAGCTGCCGCTGGCGCTTCCCGAAATTATGCTTGGCCTCAACCAAACACTTCTTCTGGCCCTCTCGATGATTATCATTTGCGCCATGATCGGCACCCGCGATCTCGGTCAGGAAGTGTTTATTGCCCTTGCAAAGGCCGACGCGGGCAGAGGCATCGTTGCTGGCCTTGCCATTGCTTTCATCGGCATCATCGCTGACAGGCTGGTCGGCGGATTGGCTGCAAAAATGCAGTCCCGGCTAGGGCTCGCTTGATCACTTGCTATGGCATGAAAACAGCCTGCGTCTGTATAAGTGCGAAGTCCGCTGTTGCTAAGCAAAGCGGTCGGATGACCAACGACGCAACCGCCGCATCACTACGCACCCTGTTGGTCCGAACATAACCCGTTACGGGTCGTTCGCACGCCTCACTACCTTGCAGCCCCGGCTCCGTAGGGCGCGGCACGCGATGGCACGGCGGCAGAACCGTCGGCATAGAAGTCGTAGCGATAGCCGACGGTAAAGAAGACGTCTGTGGTGGTTTCGCCGACGCCTTTCTCTTGTGTATCGGTCCAGCGGGCTCCGGCTTCGAGTTCCAAGCTCCAATCGTGCGTGATGTAGTAGTCGAATAGAACCGACGGCAGAATAGAGTATTCGGCGAGATCGGTGGCCGTGCCTTCGCGATAACTCAACATCAGGCGCGGATTGATCTTCAAGTTGTCCATCAACGGATACCTGGCGCTGAAATCCACGACGTAGTATCGCGACGTGTCGAGGTCGGCAAAACGGATGCCGGCTATGAGCAAATCCTCAGACGTCATAACGTTGTTGCCGATGACTTGCGCCGAATAGAAGTACTCGTTGCCCGACCCGGGACTGCCCGTGACGCCGCCTGATGTTTTTGTGCTGCCGAAATTAGTCACCGTCGCATCGGCGCTGACCTGCCACATATCGTTGATCGGCTTCGAGAAACCCACCGACGCGGTTGTGAATGAGGTACTGCGGTCGATGGCCAACTGGTCGATTTCGGCCAGCGTCTTGAACTTAACCATTTCGTAAAGTGTCGGAAAACCCTGCCCTTGCAGCGCTGTCCACGTCGAGAGATAGGGAGCTTTGCGGTAGTCGAACGCGCCGTGCAGCGTTGATTTATCCGCGAACGTGTAGGAGCCGTTGATGAGGGCGGCGTTCAGCTCGTTGAAGTGGATGTCGTAGTCGACGGTGCCGAAAACAGAGGTGGTTGTGTCGACGTAACGGACTTCCGTGCCGATAGCCCGGCGGTCGAGGATTGAGCGGTCGCGGGCTTCAATTGCAAATATCGTCGTGTCGAAACCGTAGAAGGTGCCGATATCGACACTGGCACCATAGAAATATTTGTCGTCCAGAAAAGGCGTGTCGCGGCGGCGTTCGACGGGTGAGCCAGCGACGAGGTTTAAACGGAATTCCTTGGCGGCTTCAAAGCTAAACACGCCGCCGTCAAAGCGGCCGAGAACGCCGCCGCCATTTCGTGTCTGACGGCCGATGCGCGTATCGACGCCCCAGTCCTTGACAGCGGTGTCGAGATATAGCGCCGCGACGCCGACGATTTCGTTGCCTTTATTGTCGAAGCGGTGGTCTTGGGTTCCTGAAAAGCGGAGCTTTGAGCGGGTGCCGCCTTGGCTCCAGGTCGCGGTGGCGTCCAGGCTCGACATCAGTTCGTTCTGGTGCGTTTGATGGGCTTCGAGGTCGTTGATGACTTCGGGCGGCAGGCTCGGATCGCGCAACGTGCGGAAGCTGTCGTCGCGGATATAGAACTGCGAGGCGCTGCCGGAGACCGTCCAGGTTGGCGCGCCCGCACCTTGTCCATTGCCGGAGGTCGAGGCCGAGTTAAGCGCCGCTTG
>JAYUCQ010000516.1:0-7104 GCA_043740265.1 Hyphomicrobium sp. | reverse complement strand
GCAGTTTGCGCTTGCGCCGCGAGTCATGCTGGAAAAATGCAGCACCCTTGTATTCGGCGATGTAGCTGTTGATGAGCCACAATCCGCCTTCTTCGTACGACGCGTAGCTCTCGGCGATATTGGTCTGGCCGACGCGCAACGATTTCACCTCCGAGCCGGTGAGCATGATGCCTGCTTCCCAGCTGTCGGTGATGAAAAATTCGTGCCGCGCCTTACGGTTTTCCGCAATCAGCGTGGTGCCGTCGTCTCTTTTGGAGGCCATGACTTATTTGCCTGTTCTCTTCTCCTCCCCCTTTGAGGGGGGAGGGCGGTGCGCCATGAGTTAGGCCGCGTAGCTCAGTGGTTCCACAAAAAAGTACGCGGACTAACTCATCCTTGGCGCACCGGGTGGGGGTGAAATGCCGTTGTCCAAACACCCCCACCCAATGCGTCCAGCGGCTTAGACGGGCGTCTTGTGGTTCGGCTAAACTGACTACGCCCGCCTAAACCGCGGACGCATTGTCCTCCCCCCTCTAAGGGGGAGGGTAAACTATTCCGCCGCCTTGGCGTCGAGGAGGCCAAGCTGCAGCAACACCTCATCGACGGCTTTTTTCGTCGCATCCGACACCGGTACCATCGGCAGGCGCATATCCGGCGTGCAGAGGCCAAGGCGCGACACGGCGTATTTGACCGGACCCGGATTGGTCTCGACGAACAGCACGTCATGCAGCGGCATCAATCGATCCTGCAGCGCCAGCGCCTTTTTATAATCGCCCGCCAGACATGCGTTCTGGAATTCAGCGCACAGACGCGGCGCAACGTTGGACGCTACCGAAATACAGCCGCGGCCGCCGTGAGCCATGAAGCCAAGCGCGGTGGCGTCTTCGCCTGAGAGCTGGCAAAAATTGTCGCCACACGCCATGCGCTGCAGCGAAGGCCGCGCCAGATTTGCCGTAGCATCCTTGACGCCGACGACGTTTTTCAAATCCTTGAAGCAGCGCGCCATTGTTGCAACCGACATATCGACGATCGACCGCGCCGGAATGTTGTAAATCACGATCGGAATTTTGATGGCGTCGTTGATCGCCTTGAAGTGCTGATAGAGCCCTTCTTGCGTCGGCTTGTTGTAGTAGGGCGTGACGATGAGAACGCCGTCGGCACCGGCCTTCTCGGCATAGACCGAGAGCTCAATGGCTTCATCCGTCGAATTCGACCCTGTGCCGGCAATCACAGGCACGCGCTTCTTGGCGGCTTGAACCGTGATGTCGATGACACGCTTATGCTCTTCAAAGTCGAGTGTCGGGCTCTCGCCCGTGGTCCCGACCGGAACCAGGCCGTGAGTGCCTTCGGCAATCTGCCAATCGACAAAGCGCGCCAAGGCCGCTTCATCAACTGCGCCATTTCTGAACGGCGTAAGAAGCGCCGTGATTGAGCCCTTGAACATGTTGCTGATTTGGCCTCTGAGTCTGCTTGCCGTGCATTTGTTTGTCGTGTGTCTGCCGCTTGCCATTACCGGCGTGCGCACCCGTCAGGTTGCATAGATAACTGCCGAGCCGCGTCCGCGAAGTCACGGTGTTGCCGCACGAACATGAAACGAGCTCGGTGCGAACCACTTGCGCCCAGACCCGTCCGCTCGCTTAATGGGTGCCGGTTGAACACGTCTAGCGAATTCGCGTCAACATTAGGCCCTTGGTGTGCCGCCTGCAAGTTTGGCCGGGTCACTGTGAAATTTATCAGCATTTATGGTGAGGATATAGGTCCGTGATTTGCAAGATTGCCCCCCGCCCGCGCCGTTGGCCTGTCGTGGCAGCCTATGTAGCTGTCTCTCTCATATTCGCCGCCGGAACTCCGGCCTGGGCTGCCAATCCGGCAGAAAGCCCGGCACCCGCACCGCTGAAGGCCGAAGCCGAGCATATCGCCAAGCTTGATGAACTGCTGGCACCGGCGCGATCCATTGCGCCGTCAAAGGAAGATGCCCAGCGCATTCGCGACGCCATCGAAGCCGTGCGCTCCAACTCTATGTCTCACTTTGGCGAGATAAAGAGCGCCATCACGAACCCGGTCGGCCAGAAGCTGGTCGAGTGGGTGCGTCTGAGAGCCGGGTACGGCGAGGCAACTGAGTATCGCGCCTTCCTGAAAGACAATCCGCTTTGGCCCGAGCGCTCCATGATGGTGCAGCGCATGGAAGAGGCGCTCTTTACCCAAGGCGGCAGCGCGGCATCGATCAAGGACTTTTTCAAATCGACACCGCCGGAAACGGGGCTTGGCTTTGCAGCTCTCGCCTCCGCAAATCTGTCCGAGGGCAATCAGACCGAAGCTAAAAAGCTGGCGTCGAAAGTTTGGCGTGAGTTGCCGATCCCCGGCATGCTCGAAACCGGGTTCCTGCGCCGCTTCGGCGATCTGCTGGACGAAAGCGATCACAAATGGCGCTTCGATCGCATGGTGACGGACGATGTGCGATGGGCTGGCAACCGTTCTGAACGCGCAGCCTTTGCCCGTCGCGTCATCCCGCTGCTGTCAGCGGCTGAGCAGAAAAAAGCCGCGGCTCGCCTCGCCGTCTTCAACAAGTCCGGCAATGCGCGGGCGTTGATGAATTCGGTATCCGATGATGGCGGCAAAGATTGGGGCCTGGCCTTCCACCGCGCCCAACTGCTGCGCAAGGAAGGCAAGGTCGAAGCCGCCGCCAAGATCATTCTTGCCGCCCCAACAGACCCGGATAAAATTGCCGTCCTCGATGAGTGGTGGGCCGAGCGGCGCGAACTCGCTTACGGCGCGCTGAAGGGTGGCAACGCCAAGCTCGCTTATGAGCTGGCGAAAGATGCCGGCCCATTGAGCGTCAACCCGCTCAAAGAACAAACCTTCATGGCGGGCTGGATTGCATTCCGGTATTTGAAAGATGCCGACGCCGCTGAAAAGCATTTTAAGGATCTGGCGAAAGTCGCCGACGGGCCGTTGAGCCGTGCCAAGGCTGCATATTGGCTGGCGCGCGTTGCCGAAAGCCGGGGCGACAAGGCTGCTGCCAAAGAAAACTACAAAGTCGCGGCGCAGAACCCCGATACCTTCCACGGACTGCTGGCGATGCAAAAGCTGGAGCCGGGGCGCAATTCGCTAGTCGTCACGCCACCACAACTGCCGACAGCCGAGCAGGCGGACAAGTTCAACAACCTCGATGCCGTGAAAGCCGTGGTGCTGGCGCGCAAGGCCGGATTATCGCGTGACTATACGCGCGGATTTCTGACGTCACTGCGCATTGGATTGCCGAGCGAAGCCGAAGCCGGCATGGTGGCGCATCTCGCCGACGCCATTGGCGATACGCAGATGTCGCTGCGCATCGCCAAATCGGCCATTGCCAAAGGCCAGAACCTGCTGACCTACGGTTATCCGCTGCACACGTTCCCGGCCTACACGCCGTTGCGTACGCCGCCCGAAACCGCCTTCTTGCTTGGCATTGCCAGACAGGAAACCGAATTTGAACCGCAGACCATCTCGGGTGCCGGTGCCAAAGGCCTGTTACAAGTCATGACGGTGACGGCACAGGAAATTTGCTCCAACTACAAATTCAAATGTGAAATCCCTCGCCTGTTGACCGACAACGCCTACAACGTCAAAATTGCATCCGCCTACATCGCCAATCACATGGATGATTTTGGCGGCTCGTATGTGCTGGGGCTTGCCGGATACAACGCCGGGCCCGGGCGCGCGCGGCAATGGATCCGCGAAAACGGCGACCCGCGTGATCCCAAAGTCGATATTATTGACTGGATTGAACGCATCCCGATTACGGAGACGCGGGAGTACGTGACAAAAGTTTTGTCGAACATCCAAGTTTACCGGGCGCGTCTCGGCGAAGGCGACAAGGCACTGCGTCTCGAAGCCGATTTGGCTCGCGCTCGCGGCTCGTCGAAGACGCCGGATGCAACAAAGGACGGCGGCAGCGCGGGCACGGCGGCGAATACAGACGGCTGAGGGCATCGTCTATTTGAACCGATGCGGGGGTACATAGATGGCGGCTGACTTTGCAGAGATCACTTTTTCGGCGCGTGACGGTTTACGTCTTTATGCACGGCACTATCCGGCGGCGCGGGATGCGGGCTTTAGGCCCGTACTCTGCCTTGCAGGATTGACGCGCAACAGCCGCGATTTCCACGACGTTGCAATGGCGCTGAGCCGGCACACAAAATCGCCACGCGATGTCTACGCGATTGATATGCGCGGCCGCGGCCTATCTGAGCACGATAGCGATTGGAAGAACTACGCCATTCCGGTCGAGCTCCAGGATGTCATCGATTTCATGACGATGACCGGACTGCACGATGCCGGTATCATCGGCACGTCGCGGGGCGGGCTCATCACTCATATGCTGGCAGCAGCGCAACCGACGCGCATCGGTGCCGTGGTTCTCAACGACATCGGCCCGGTTATCGAGACCGAGGGGCTGATCCGGATTGCTAGTTACGTGGGCCGCACACCGGTTCCGAAAAACTGGACCGATGCTGGGCGCATTGTCCTCGAACTTTCGAAGCGCGATTTCCCGGGCATGACGGGTGCAGGTGCCGAAGCCTTTGCCCACCAGCTTTTCAACGAACGCAATGGCAAACCAGCAGCCGGCTACGATGCCAAATTATCGAAGTGTCTCTCCGTGCTCGACGGCCCGATGCCGCAGCTCTGGCCGCAGTTCGACGGTTTGAAGCGCGTGCCGGTTCTGGTAATCCGCGGCGCCAACTCGGATCTGTTGACGCGCAAGACGGTTGAAGACATGCACCAGCGCCACCCCAACCTTGTCAGCTTCGAAGTGCCGGGCGAAGGCCACGCGCCATTGCTCCGCGACGCACCAACAATTGCCGCCATCACCGCGTTCTTTGCAGAAACGGATCGTGGTCAGCACCGGGCCGCGGCATAGGCCGTTCTATACGGTAACGTCTGGGTCTTTACTGGTCTCGACGTCACCGCGATCGACGCGGCGGGAGAACTCGGTATGGCCGCCGCTGGACAAGATGCGCGCCTGTTCGACCCAATTCTCGCGCTCGATGCGGCCTTTGAAATCCAACTGCTGACTGATGCGGTCGATGTCGGCGATGGTCCAGTTGGCGATATCGTCATAGGTGTGGACGTCGAGTGCGTTCAACCGCTTCTCGATCAGCACGCCGACGCCGCGAATGCGTTTCAGATCATCGGCATCGCCTTTGGCCCGCGCAGATGGCGACGACGCTGCACCCTTTGGCTTTGACGCCACGGGCGCTGCCGTCTGAGCTGGAACTGCTGGCGCTGCGGCTTTGACTTCCTTTTCTTTGTCTTTGATGGCGTCCGACAGCTTGGCCGGCATCGAGACATTCGGGTTGGCGCGCGACAGCGGCGAAATCGGCTCAATGGGCCGGATGCCACGGGTCACGCTGGCGGACGCAGCCGCAATCGCGGCGGCGGCGGCAGCGGCCATTTCAGCAACGGAGCGGCCTTGCAGCGCCGCAGCGGCCGTATTGGCAGGCGGAGTTTGCGGCGCGGAGGTTGGTTGTTGCGGTTGAACAGCAGCGGGTTTGGGCGTCGCTGCAGACGCGGCGGCGGCCGTCGCTGCCGCAACGTTTTGCTGGGCTGTGGCGAGTGCCGGAGATGGCGGTGCGGAGGCAGGCGTATCGCCACGGACAGCGGCAGCACGATTGCGCGAATAATACGTCTCGCCGCCCTTGGCTAAAATTTGCGCCTGCTCGATCCACTGCTCGCGGTCGATGCGGCCCGTGAGACCGAGCGCTTGGTTGACGCGATTGATATCGGCAGGCGTCCAGCGCGCGATATCGTCGAAGCGGCGCACGCCGATGCCATGCAAGCGCTTTTCGGTATCAGCATCGATAGCGCGGATGCGCAGCAGATCATCGCCGCCGGTTATCGGCTGTGGTGCGGGTTGCTGCGGCACAACCACCGTGGGCTTTGCGGCGGCGGTCACCGGTGCGGGCTGAAAGGGTGCCGGAGCCGGTGGAGCGGTCTGCACAACAGTCGCCGGGCGCTGTGGCTCGGCCGCTTTTGCGACGGGGGCAGGCGTTGGCGCCGGTGCTTGGGCGACAGGGCGGGCCACCGCCGCCGATGCCGCGGCCTGTGCTGCAGCGACAGCAGCAGCAGCAGCGGCTGATGCCATTGCAGCCGCCATGCCTGCAGGTTGGCCAGCAGTTGGGCCCACTGGCTGAGACGGGCCCGTCGAGGGCACAGACGTCGTCTTTTGCACGGAAGGCGCAACGGGTGTCGCGGCAGGCGCCAGCGCTGGTTTTACGACAGCCGGCGCTGATTGAACCGGTGCGGCCGCGACAGGTTTCGGCTGAGGTGCTGCCGGAACCGGCGCGACAGGCGCTACGACCTTCGGCTTCAACGGTTGTGCCGGACCCGTTGGCGACTTCAAAATTGCCGGGCGGATTTCGACGATTGACTTGCGCGGCATACCCTCGTTGGGATCAGGCAATGCAAGCGCACGGTCAAAGCGCGATGTGTCGAGCGCGGTCTGCTGCGGTGCTGCTTTCGGTTCCGGACGCGGCAAAATATCGATCTTCGGCTGCACAAGATCCATCGAACGCGGCTTGGCGGCAACCGCTGGCACCGTGACACGCGTCGCCGTTGGAACCAGAGTTGCGCGCGGCACTGCAGCCGCAAGCTCGGCCCGCCGCAGCGTCATACGCTTCATCAGGCATGCCAGAAAAGCACCCAGAAAATAGGCCGAGAGCAGCAGCAGAAACGTTTGAAGCAGCAGATAGGTCATAACTCACCACACTCTTGTAATGGCACCCTGTTTAGAGACCAGGCGCTGGATCAGGCCCGGCGCCGGCGCACGCTAGAAGTCCTCCTCCGCATCGCCACACGACAACCATCCTGTGATTGCGCCAAGCACAAACGCCAGCGCAATCCACCAGATCAGTTTCATAAACAGATAGTCCATACTCTACTCCCTGACCCAAACGACCGGCGCATTGCTGGCTACGCGCGCATCAATTGGCTTTCACCACGAATTCGATACGTCGATTGCGCGCCTTGCCTTCCGGTGTCGCGTTGTCGGCGATGGGCCGCGTTGCCCCGTAGCCAATGGCCGACATGCGATCCGCCCTGACACCTTCACGCGCCAAGAACTCGGCAACGGCTCTGGCACGGCGG
>JAYUCQ010000515.1:0-2922 GCA_043740265.1 Hyphomicrobium sp. | reverse complement strand
TTGATGTCTGCAATCTCGCCGTAAATTTCAAATCCCGGCTGGAAATACTGATTGAGCCGGTAACGCGTCTGCCACGAGTAGGCGATCGTATCGACCGGTTCGGCTTTGCTGCCGACGGGCTTTTCCCAAAACACGTTGAAGGTGTTTAGAAAGTTCATGTGTTCTTTTTGGAAAAGCAGTCCTAACTCGACGGCATCAGCCTCGTCGCTCCGGACCGAATGAACGTATTCGGCGAAGATCGTGAAATCGAGCCAATACTTTCCCGGTTCCGTCAGCATGAAGTAGTTTTCAAAAGTGATGGCATCATGCGTCCATGATGCGCCGGGCTCCTTGGAGAACTCGCCTTCGAGTTCAACAAACCAGAACGGCAGAACGCCGACGCCGATTTCGACAGGTGAGGTCGCCGCATGATTGGCATCGTTCCGCCTATCGAACGTGAGCGAGTAGTTGTGTTCAATTTCGACTTCGCGAAAGTCGATGTTGGGATAGCGCATTTTGAATTCAGCGCGGGCCGTATTGGCCAGCAGCACCGACGCCAGCAACGTTATCGACAGACATGCCGCCAGTACTTTCGAAGCGCGGCCAGCATCTTGAGAAACGGCCTGCGGTTGTGGGGCGAGGCGTGTCAGCGTCCAAATCGACACCAGCGTTAGAGCGTAGGCGACTACCTGTATGCCCGCGGGGCGCGCCTGATAGCCGATCAGGCCGTGCAGAATTTTTCCAAGTATGCTGGATTCACTGAGCCAAGCGGAAGCATCCCAGACCGGATTGAGCAAAGACGGAATGACGTCGGCCTGCACGAGAAAACCGGCAGCCTGAGCCGCCATGCCTGCGGCGAGCATCAGCACCATCACATTGGTGACAGCGAAGAAATAGCGAAGCGGAATGCGCAACAAGCCAGCATAGAGCAGTGCTCCGGTGGCGATGCCGGCTGCAGCGCCGAGGATGCCGCCGGCGGTCATTTGCATCAGCCCGTCTTCGGAACTGGATGCAATGCCGGCCAGAAACAACACGGTTTCCGAGCCCTCGCGCAAGACCGCCATGCCGATAGCGGCGGCGACTGCGTAGAGCGGAAGATCACCAGCAGCAACCGATTTGCCGAGTTGACCAGCGTCGCGCGCCAATTCTCGGCCGTGCCGCCCCATCCAAACGCAATGCCAGCCGAGCATGAGAACTGCCGTGCCCAGAATTGCAGCGTTCAGCAACTCCTGCCCGATGCCCGATGCAGCAGCGGCGATAGCTTCCGCCGAGAGCGCAACCAAACTTGCGCCAAAGACACCGGCGGTGATCCCGGCGGTGATCCAATATCCGCGCCGCTGAACGCCCCGGCAGGCTGCCGCGACAATACCGACGACGAGTGCCGCTTCGAGGACTTCCCGGAATACGATGATAGCTGTTTGCAACATGACGTCCCCCGACGCTTTATCTATTCAGCAAAAAACTACTTGGCGACGATCTGACCTTTGACCGCCGGATTGAAATCATCGAACACGCCGTAGCTTCCTGGTGCCAGCGGTCCGATGTAGACGACGGCGCTCGACCCGGCTGCGATGACTTTCTCGCGGTTCAAATCACTGCTTTCGAACTCGGCGGTTTTTGAGCTGGCGTTACTGACCACAAGTTTGATTTTAACGCCTGACTTGACGGTCAAGGTTCCCGGCGAAAAGCTTTTGGCGCCCATCGTCATGGAATAACTTGCCTCCTGCGCAACAGCCGAAAGAGCGGGAAGGCCAGGTATCAGGGCGAGCGAACTCAGGATCAAAAGCGGTATGCGGACACGTATCATGATTAGTTGGTCCCCATGTTGAAAGTCGTGAGACGACGGAAATTGTCCGCGAGGAGACGCAAATGGGTGTTGGCCTTCGAGAGAGCGGGAAAACGGTAAAGGCTTGATTGATGGAAGCCGCACCGGGTGCCGCCCGAGCCGCGCAATGCGAAGCGTGGTTGCTTGCCGGGCTCTTCGGGGCTGAGCGCCTGGGTAAGCGAATTTTGAGCGGGCCGCTGTTGGGCGCAGACCGTGGTCATTACCTTTTCCAATCTGCAAGGTTCAAGGCCCTGCCATCGGTTAAGTCGCGGGCATCGGAGCCCTCGGCTTTTTGGTATTATTATATATTTTTTTCGTCAAGAACTATCTTTTGGAATTGGAATAGTTCCAAATATACAAGCTCCTCACGGGGTTGGAAACGCCGGCTCAGCAATCGGCGCCGTCGCCTCAAGGACGCTTTCGAGGTATAAACCGGCCCCGTTGCGCTTCCACAGCACCCCCGCTATACACCGCAAATCTCACGATCATGTCTTGAGACGCCGCCCGGCACCCTTGGAGGCCGGCATGCGGCTTCGACTCATTCGAATGGTCGGATGCGTCACAACACACGGAGACGATGCCATGTCTGAGCTTATCCCGCTCAAGGCTACGGCGCGCCCGCGTGCAGGCAAGGGGGCCGCACGCCAAGCACGCCGCGAAGGAAATGTGCCCGCCGTTATCTACGGCGACAGCAAGACACCCGAGACTATCAACCTCGAATACAACGCGCTCTGGAAGCAGGTCCTCAAGGGTCACTTCACGGCAACCGCGTTCGAACTCGACGTCGATGGCAAGAAGCATATCGTGCTGGCGCGCGACGTGCAGGTTGACCCGGTCCGCGACACGCCGCTTCACGTTGACTTCCAGCGCGTCGGCAAGGATGGCATCATCCGCGTCGCCGTCCAGGTGAAGTTTATCAATGAACTGTTGTCGCCCGGATTGAAGCGCGGCGGCGTGCTCAACATCGTGCGGCACGAAGTCGAAGTCTTTTCGCCGTATGACAAAATTCCGGCATTCTTCGAGATTGATCTGACCGGCCTCGAAATCGGCAAGTCGATCCACATGTCGTATGTCAAAAAGCCCGACTACATCACGCCCGTCATCAAAAACCGCGACTT
>JAYUCQ010000514.1:0-2940 GCA_043740265.1 Hyphomicrobium sp. | reverse complement strand
CCAACGAAGCCTCATCGTTGAAGGCCGCGGAAGGTCTCGGCCTCGACATGGCGAAGTTTAAAACAGATATGGCGAGCGACGCCGTCAAAGACGAGCTAGGGAAAATGAAAGAGCTGGCCAAGAAGATGGGCATCAACGGCACGCCGCATTTTCTTGTTGGCGACAAGTCCATTCCAGGCGCGCCGGAGGACCTGCATGACCAGCTCGAAAGCCTGGTTGAAGGTTTCCGCAAGTCAGGCTGCGCCGCCTGTTAAGCGCACGCCTCACGGC
The DNA here is from genome assembly GCA_043740265.1 of Hyphomicrobium sp. Classification (GTDB taxonomy): domain Bacteria; phylum Pseudomonadota; class Alphaproteobacteria; order Rhizobiales; family Hyphomicrobiaceae; genus Hyphomicrobium_B. Next base: position 2,670 of record JAYUCQ010000514.1, on the reverse strand, counting down.
GATCTGATTTATGTATTTATTACAACGGGTTGCCAAACGTTAAAAGTCTCAACACCTGTGCGATGCCGCGCACTTTCCGATGGTCGGGAAAGCTGTTAGACCACGGGGCCTTATTCCCGTTTTGGGGGCATCCGCCGCCCAACTTAGGATTTTGCCTGCCAGATGGCTCAACTGATCTACGTTCTCAACGGCCCCAACCTCAATATGCTCGGCCTGCGCGAACCGGCCATCTACGGCCGCGACACGCTGGACGATATCCGCGCGCGGTGCGTGACCGCCGCACAGACACACGGACTGACGACGGATTTCCGGCAGTCCAACATTGAAGGCGAACTGGTCAATTGGATTCAGGATGCCCGTGGCAAGGCGCAGGGCATCATTCTCAACGCCGGCGGATACACGCACACTTCGGTTGCCATTCTCGATGCGCTTCAGGCCGCAGAGCTGCCGGTGATTGAAGTCCATTTGTCGAATATTTTCCGGCGCGATCAATTCCGCCAGCACTCCTACATTTCACTGGCCGCAACGGGCGTTATTTGCGGACTTGGCGCCAAAGGATACGAACTGGCTCTGGAAGCCATGGCCGGCCTTTTGAAAGCCAAAGCGACAGCCTGAACAAAGCGAAGCACGAGCACAAAATCAAAAAAAGGGACACACGACCAATGGTGGCGAAGGATCAAGGGGCAAAACCGGCAAGTGCCGAAGGACAGCTGATCCGCGAATTGGCGGAACTCTTAAACGATACTGGGCTCTCGGAAATCGAGATTGAGAAGAGCGGGCTCAAAATCCGGGTCGCGAAAGAGCTCCACGTGACCGGCGCAGTACCAGTAAGTTATGCGGCCCCTGCACACGCTGCCGCTGCTATGCCGACCGCAGACGCAAAGCCGCAAGCTGCCGCCTCCGCCGACCCGGCTAAGCACCCGGGCGCGGTAAAATCACCGATGGTCGGCACAGCCTATCGCTCCCCAGAGCCGGGCGCGGCACTGTTCTGCGAAGTCGGCTCCAAGGTGAACCAGGGCGATACGCTCTTGATCATCGAAGCCATGAAGACCATGAATCAAATTCCGGCACCCCGCTCCGGCACCGTTGTCGCGATCCTGTTTGAGAACGCGCAACCCGTCGAATACGGCGAACCCCTGATCATCGTTGAGTAGTGAGACGGCACCAGCCTGATGACGTGCTGATGGACTATCCTGGAGAGCCGCCTTTATGTTTGACAAAATTCTGATCGCCAACCGGGGAGAGATTGCGCTACGCATTCAGCGAGCCTGCCGCGAGCTTGGCATTGCGACTGTTGCGGTTCACTCCACCGCCGACGCCGATGCCATGCATGTGCGCCTCGCTGACGAAAGCGTTTGCATCGGCCCGCCGCCAGCACGAGATAGCTACCTCAACATCCCCGCACTGGTGACGGCTTGCGAAATCACCGGCGCAGATGCCGTCCACCCCGGCTACGGCTTTTTGTCCGAAAATGCCCGCTTCGCCGAAATTCTCGAAGAGCACAAAATTACGTTTATCGGCCCGACGTCGGAACACATCCGCATTATGGGCGACAAGATTGAAGCCAAGGAGACGGCCAAGAAGCTTGGCATTCCCGTGGTGCCAGGATCAGCCGGCGCGGTGACGACGGAAGCCGAAGCGCTCAAGGTCGCCAAGGAAATGGGGTTTCCGGTTCTTATCAAGGCCGCTTCTGGCGGCGGCGGGCGCGGCATGAAGGTGGCGAACAGCCCCGCTGATCTCGGCGTCGCGCTGGCAACAGCGCGTTCCGAGGCGAAGGCGGCTTTCAACGACGACGCGGTCTATATCGAGAAGTATCTGCAAAAGCCGCGTCATATCGAAATCCAGGTGTTCGGCGATGGCAAGGGCGCTGCAGTGCACCTCGGCGAGCGCGATTGTTCACTGCAGCGGCGTCATCAAAAGGTTCTCGAAGAAAGCCCATCACCGGCTCTCAACCCGGCTCAACGTCAGAAAATCGGCGAAACGGTTGCGGCGGCGATGCGCAAAATCAAGTATCGCGGTGCCGGTACGGTCGAATTCCTTTATGAGGACGGTGAGTTTTTCTTCATCGAAATGAACACGCGCCTCCAGGTCGAGCATCCTGTTACGGAGGCGGTGACCGGCATCGACCTCGTTCTGGAACAGATCCGCGTGGCGTCCGGCGCGGGGCTTAGTTTTACTCAACAAGACGTCCAGATGAGCGGCCACGCGATCGAGTGCCGCATAAATGCTGAAAACTCGAAGACATTCCGCCCGTCGCCCGGCCAGATTACGTATTGGCATCCCCCAGGCGGTCTTGGGGTTCGCGTCGATAGCGGCGTCTACCAGGGCTATCGCATCCCGCCGTACTACGACAGTTTGATCGGCAAACTCATCGTCACCGGCAAAACCCGCAACGATTGCCTGATGCGTCTGCGCCGCGCGCTGTCAGAATTTGTCATCGACGGCATCGACACGACGATACCTTTGTTCCAGGATCTTGTGAAACAGCCGGATATCGTCAATGGTGACTATGATATTCATTGGCTCGAAAAGTATCTCGGGATGAAATAATAAATTGCCACTGCGCGATTTTTTCCGCGCGCGTCCAAGGGTACGGGTGATACGTAGCAGTATGGCGTCGCGCGACGATCCCATGATTGAGATCACGCCGCAGGTTCTGCTGAAGGCCTA
>JAYUCQ010000513.1:0-2943 GCA_043740265.1 Hyphomicrobium sp. | reverse complement strand
CCATGCACACCGGCAAGTGACCAAAGCCCGCGGCTTCGAGATCCTTAAACTGGGTCTCGACACTGGCATCACACGAGATGTCGGCCGCGCGATAAATTTCGGTCGCGATCGTTTTGACCTTGTCGCGCAATTTCATATCGTCGGGATAGAGCGGCTTGAAGTTGGCTTTACTCTCGCCGATGACTTTGACGACGTGATGCGCCAAGGCTTCTGTGCCCTTGCCGCCGTCAGACCAGTGCGTGCACAGGAAGGCTTTCGTGCCCATGCTTTCAGCCGCCTTCATGACCTCCTGAACTTCGGCGTCCGTATCGGTGATGAACTTGTTGATCGCAACGACAGCTGGAACGCCGAACTTGTTGACGTTCTCGATGTGGCGCTTGAGGTTGTCGCAGCCCTTAGCAACGGCCGCCGCGTTCTCGTTCTTCAAGTCATCCTTGGCGACGCCACCGTGCATCTTCAAAGCGCGCACTGTTGCAACGATGACCACCGCCGACGGTGCGATGCCGGCTTTGCGGCATTTGATGTTGAAGAACTTCTCAGCCCCAAGGTCCGCGCCGAAGCCGGCTTCTGTCACCACATAGTCCGCAAGTTTCATCGCTGTGCGCGTGGCCAGCACCGAGTTGCAACCATGAGCAATGTTGGCGAACGGACCGCCGTGGATGAAGACGGGATTGTTTTCCAGCGTCTGCACCATGTTCGGCTGCAGCGCGTCTTTCAGCAAAACGGTCATTGCGCCGTCGGCCTTGAGATCGCGGCAGCGCACCGGCTTTTTGTCACGCGTGTAAGCAACGATGATGTTGCCCAAGCGGTTCTCGAGATCCTTCAAGTCTTTCGACAAGCACAGGATGGCCATAACTTCAGACGCCACCGTGATGTCGAAGCCGTCTTCGCGCGGAAAGCCGTTCGAGACCCCGCCGAGCGAATTGACGATTGAGCGCAGCGCCCGGTCGTTCATATCGAGCACGCGCTTGAAGCCGATGCGGCGGGCGTCGATGCCTAAGGCGTTGCCCCAGTAGATGTGATTGTCGAGCATGGCGGCTAGCAGATTGTGCGCCGAGGTGATGGCGTGGAAGTCGCCGGTGAAATGCAGGTTGATGTCTTCCATCGGCACGACCTGGGCATAGCCGCCGCCAGCAGCGCCGCCCTTGACGCCGAAGCACGGGCCGAGTGACGGTTCGCGCAGGGCCGCAATGGCTTTCTTACCGATGTGGTTCAAGCCGTCGGTCAAGCCCACCGTCGTCGTCGTTTTGCCCTCGCCCGCAGGTGTCGGCGAAATCGCGGTGACAAGGATCAACTTGCCGTCCTTATTGCCCGCGACGGAGTTGATGAAATCGAACGACACCTTGGCCTTGGTCCAGCCGTAAGGCACCAGGGCTGAGGCCGGCACGCCGACCTTGGCGGCAACCTCGGCGATGGGCTTCATCTTGGCTTCGCGGGCAATTTCGATATCGGACTTCACGGACACGGGCGGTTCCTCTCAACTTTTTTAAGTTTTTGCGTTTGTTTTCAGGGGGGCAGTTAGGATGCGCGCCGCCATATTGGACTTTCGCAGGGGTTCCGCCAAGCCATGTAGCTCAAAATACTTGCATCGCCGATTGTCGCAAGGTGCGGGCGGCCGGCTCGACGAAGGAGAGTCGCCCGCACCCAAAAAAAGCGGCAAGGTTCTGCTGTTAGGTGCAAGCTTGCTTTTCCAAGGCATTCCACCCTGCAAGCGCAGCCGCCGGAAAAATCACTCAACTGAAATCACTCAACTGAAAATGGATTGCTAAATGACTGTCCGAATTCCCAGCCTAGCCGAGGCGTCGAGCGTCGAGACCTTGTCCAAGGTCGCCAAAGTCACGCTCGCCTTTTGGGTCATGAAGGTCCTTGCCACGACGCTCGGTGAAACGGCGGGTGACTTCATCTCGATGACACTCGGCCTTGGGTACTACGCGGGCTTGGGCATAACGCTCGCAATCTTGGCCGTGATCTTGCTTTTCCAAATTAGCGCCAAAAATTACCACCCGGTTCTATTTTGGACAGCAATTATTGCAACAACGACGGTTGGAACGGAAATCTCAGATTTCATGGACCGGTCGCTTGGCCTCGGGTACGCGGCAGGGTCGCTTGTGCTTGTTACAGGTCTCGCGGCGGTCCTGGCGATTTGGTATTACCGCGAAGGCAATCTCAGCGTTTACCCAATTACAAAGCGCAGCACCGAAATGACGTTCTGGCTGGCGGTTCTGTTTTCCAACAGCCTCGGCACTGCGTTCGGCGATTTCCTGGTCGACAATATTGGTCTGACGTTCATTCAAGGCGCGCTTGTCACTGCTGGTGTGATCGCCGTCGTCGCGGCACTGCACTATTTCACGCGACTAAACGACGTCCTGCTGTTCTGGATCGCGTTCATTTTTACCCGGCCCTTCGGCGCGACGTTCGGTGACTTTCTAACAAAGCCGCTTGACGTGGGCGGATTAAACATGCCGCGCGAATACGCATCGCTCATCACCATGGCGCTGCTCGGAGCCGTGCTTTACGTATCGACCCAACGCTCAGCCAAGGAATAGCGCGCCCAACATCACGCCTTGGGCTTCTTGGCGGCACAGTCCTGACAGGTGCCGCTGACTTCGACGAACTTGACGCGCGGTTCGAACTTGGCGGCCCGCGACGTCGCGTCGATCATTTTGAAGATGTCTTCGCCGTCGGTTTCATAGACCGTGCTGCAAACTTCGCAGCTCAAGAACATGGGCCGGCGGCCAGTCCGCGGCTGATGTAACCGGCTGCAGGCGAAATAGGCGTTTTTGCTTTCGAGGCGATGGACGACACCGGCTTCAAGAAGCGCGTCGAGGGCGCGATAAACGGAAATGGGGGCGAGCCGCGTGCCCTTCTTAGCCAACCGGTCGAGAACTTCGTAGGCGCCGACGCTGGCCGTGGTCGAGGCAATTTCTTCAAATACCTTGCGGC
>JAYUCQ010000512.1:0-2947 GCA_043740265.1 Hyphomicrobium sp. | reverse complement strand
CGTCGACGAAGACGCGGCCCTTGCGGCCGTCGATATCGATCTGCAGATCAATTTTTTTGAAAGCGGGATCGAAAGCCTTTTCGAGCGTCGAGGCAAATACGTTGAAGATAGTGGCGCCGGGCACGGTTTCGGCGCCGCTGAGGATGGTCAGCAGGGCGCCGCGCTGTGCTTCATCGGCGCGTTCATCGACGATCATGAACGCCTGGCCCTTGCCCAGATGGATTGGCCCGGGCCAAGCCATAATGCCGACTGCACGCAAGCCGTCGAGCTTAACGTCTCCGAAGGTTCCCTTGACGACGTCCAAGCCCACGAACGCCGTGCAATCGCCGTGCGTTGGCAGGGCGTTGAATTGGCACGGGCAACCGGCATCGCAATTGCAGTTGGCGAACTCTAGCGCTTCCAGTTCCCAGGGGATCATTGGCGAGCTCCGCGGTTAAAAAGGTTTCCGGTGTGACGCGCCTAGATGCGCAGAACACGTCTGGGACCGCAATACGACAACCGGCGAAGAGGAAACGTCACGCCGCTTTCCTTTTTCGCGGCACCGGTTGTGGGGCGGCGCGCGGAAGGGCGCGGCGGGGCGAAGGTGCTGCGTTCGCCCAACCGTAGGCCAGCATAGTCATCAAGGCGGAGGCGGCGAAGAAATAAACGCCAGGCAGCACCTTGGCCTCAGTGTAGCCAGACGAATTGACATAGAATATCATCAAAGCGAGCACCATGACGTCAGTCATCGAATAGCGCCCGAGCCATTCCATTGTGGCGATCGATTTCTTGCGGAATTCGGGCGAAATCTCGTGCGACGTCAGCAGCGTTAACAAGTAGAACAATTTCATGAACGGAAAAAAGATCGAGACCGCGAAGACGACGCCGCACAGGAAGAATTCTTTGTTCTCGAACAGAGCGAGAATGATGGTCAGGATCGAATGCTCGTTGGTCCAGACGTAGATTGTCGTAAAGCGAATCGTTGGCAGGATGATGCCAAGCGCGAAAAACACGGTCGCCAGAATGATGAGAAAGCTCAGCGTGAAATTGCGCCAATGCGAGATCTTGGTCACGCCCGTATCTGGCTCGGGCGCGATGAGCGCGGGTTCCAATTGCGCGGCAGCGATGTTGTCGGTTCTGATCCAGGCATAGGACAAGATCATCAGAGCCACGGCGGCGGTGAAGAAATACACGCCGTAGAGGCTCGCAGCATCGTAGACGCCTTGGCTTTTGACGAAGAAGATCGTCAGCGCCAGCACCAGCACATCGTGCATCGACCATTTGCCGAGCCATTCCAGCGCACGCAAGCGCCGGCTCTGGCGGGCGATTTCGGCGGGTGGCAGCGTCGAGACGAGGAGCAGGTAGAGGAGTTTCAATACCGGCAGAAGGATAGAGAAAATGAGAACAATGAGGCCGAGGAACATCTGGCCCTCTTGAATCAGGACCGTGACGGTCGATAGCAGCGAATGCTCGGTCGTCCAGATGCCGAACTTAGTCAATTTGAGGATAGGCAGCGAGATTCCAAGTGCGAGCGAGACGCTGGCAAGCAGGATGGTCAGGCTCAGAAGGAAACGCCGGCCGCCAAAGCGCATCAGCCACCCAAAATTATGTTCGCGGCCGCCACTGGTCTGCCTGCCTGCCCGGTGAGCCTCGTCCAGTTCATTTGGAACACGGCCTCCAGGGCGAATTCAGGGCCGAACGGCTCGGCCCTTTAAAGTTCCTGCAACCCTTGCGGGCCGGATCAAAGTAACTCATACCCAACTCAAGGCGAGCGCGCTATATGCCGGGCCAGGAACGCCCCCCGATAGGAGACTTTCATGGCAATGTCGGCGCACGAAATCGAGAGCGCGATCAAGGCCACACTGCCTGACGCCCGGATCGAAATTAAGGACTTGGCAGGCGATGGCGACCACTACGCTGCCCATGTCATATCGTCAGCCTTTGCAGGAAAATCCCGCGTTCAGCAGCATCAAATGGTCTATGCAGCGTTCGGTGGCAAGATGGGCGATATTCTTCACGCGCTGGCGCTCACCACAAGTCTGCCCAAAGATTGACTTCTGTCACGGCCTCGACCACATCATCTCATCAACTGGCGGCTCGCGCGCTCCGGCCTGCACCGGCCCGCTTCCAAAAAGGATTGCTACCCATGACCCAAGACCAGACCAAAGAGTTGCTCGCCAAGACGATCGCGGACAACGATGTCGTGCTGTTCATGAAGGGCACGAAGCAGTTTCCACAGTGCGGGTTTTCGGCGACTGCTATCAAAATTCTTGAGGCGCTCGGCGTGCCGTTCAAAGACGTCAACGTTTTGGAAGACCAGAGCGTGCGCGAGGGCATCAAGGCCTTTTCGTCGTGGCCGACCATTCCGCAGCTTTACGTCAAAGGCGAATTCGTCGGCGGCTGCGATATCATGAAGGAAATGTATGCGGCTGGCGAATTGCATGACCTGATCTGCGCCAAGGGCGTTCCTCACGCGCACCATCACAGCTAAGCGCTTGCGCAGCGTCCCATGAGTGATGACGATTTTCCGCTTCGGCCGTTTCTGCCATCAGACACGATGCGGTTACGCGATCTGTTCGCGCAAAGCATCGAGGAGTTGACGCAGGACGACTACGACGAGGAACAGCGGCTCGCGTGGATGGAGCAGGCAGCCGATGAAGACGCATTCGCTAGCCGCATGACATCCGGCGTGACGCTCGTCGTCCAGATCGACGGCGAGCACCTTGGGTTTGGCACACTTAAGGGCAATAGCGTGATCGACCTGCTGTATGTCCATCCCGAATACGCGGGCGAGGGCGTCGGCACAGCGCTAGCGGACGCGTTGGAGCGGCTGGCAGCCGGGCGTGGCGCGGATGCGATCACGGTGGACGCGAGCGAAAGCGCCGTGCCCTTTTTTGAAAAGCGCGGTTACGTGGCGATGCAACGCAGCTCCGTTCCGGTCAGCGATCAATGGCTGACGTTCACGACC
>JAYUCQ010000511.1:0-2949 GCA_043740265.1 Hyphomicrobium sp. | reverse complement strand
AGCGGTAGAGCACTACCTTGACATGGTAGGGGTCACAGGTTCGATCCCTGTAGTGCCCACCATCCTTTAACCGGTGTCGTGATGAAAGTTAGAAATTCTCTGAAATCGCTGCGTTCGCGGCACCGCGATAATCGCGTTGTGCGCCGTAAAGGCCGCGTCTACGTGATCAACAAGACCCACAAGCGGTTCAAAGCCCGCCAGGGCTAAGCTGTCGGTTTTTTAAGTCTCGCTGGCTTTGACGTTTTTTCTCCGCTCCATTAAGGTGCGGGGATGAAAACGCATGAGCATTTAAAACTAAGTGTGGTCGCCCTCGGCTTGATTCTGACGCCAGCGTATGTCGCCTGTGCGGCAGAGGGCCCGGCACAAAGCCTGCCGTCCGAAGGCTTGGACCACTACAAGCCCTTTACGCCGAAGGCCTTCCAAGAAGAAAAGAAGACCGGCGATCCCGGTATGCTTGGCAATCCTTGGCCGAAGTCGCCGCAGGAAGCGAGCAAGACGCTCGATATTCTGTTGGCCCATTTGGCAACGACGGATGACCACGAGCTTGGCCGCCAAATCGCCGTCTCGATCGAAAAGATCTGGCGCATTCCCGGCGGCGATACCGTCAACCTCTTGATCGATCGCGCTGAAGGTTTTTCGCAAAAGAACGAGAACGAGAAGGCGATCAAGCTGCTCGATGCAGCGGTCGACCTGGCGCCAGACTATGCCGAGGGTTGGAACAGGCGCGCGTTCGCCCACTATCGCCTCGGCAACAATGGCGGTGCGCTGGGTGACTTACGCCGGACCCTGGCGCTCGAGCCCAATCATTTCCGCGCTCTCGAAGGCATGGCCAAAGTGCTGACTAGCGTCGGCGAGAAAAAGGGTGCGCTCAAGGCTTACGAGGAATTGCTGCGGGTGCATCCGACTGTCGAGGGCGCGCAGACGGTAGTTGATGAACTCAAAAAGGCTGTGGAAGGTCAGGGCATCTGATCATCATCACAGCCACGCAAAAAGGCGGAGATGAGATCTCCGCCTGTGCAGCGTTCTGGAAAATTCAAAAGTTTTACGGGCAGTACCAAACGTCGCCCGCGGTGACGCAAGCCCTCTTGTTCCAGTCCGCCGGCCGCTTATCCATCTTTTTCCATTTACTGTAGAGCTTCGCGCTGTCGCCGCCGTTGCTCTTGGTCATTTTCTTAACGTCGGTATCGGCGCTCTTCATCTTTTTGGTATAACCTTTTTTGTCGGCAATTTGGCTGACAGTCGCGCTAGAGCTGTCAAATTTGGCGACAGGCATAGCAAGCAAGGCCGTCGTGGAGATTGCGAATAAACCCACCGCAGCGCTCAGAATTTGGATTTTCACGGGCTTCAGCTCCTCTCCACGAATGAAACGGCATCCGCGACCAAACGCGGTTCACTCGTTTCGGTTCCATCACGATTTGTGGGGCGTGGCCAAAACCGTCTGCGATTGCCTATCCGGGCTATGCGGTAGTGGTTACAAAAAACAGATCGTCATCCCGAACGAAGGCCGGGACCTACGACAAAGTTCAGTCACTCGGTGGCCGCTAGGCGGCAAGGTCGCGGAATATCGCAATCACAATGCTCTTTTTAATTTGTCGTAGGTCCCGGCCTTCGCCGGGATGACGGAGCGAGAGTGGCCATTTCGAGCGCTAAACGTATCGGCGGAATTCGCAGCGCTCGCACAGCGCCGCCAAGCGATCCGAGATCTTTCACTTCTTCATATTGTTATGCGGGTCGTTCTTCAATATTGACGCAATATCGCACGTCAAATGAGGTTGGCTGACGGGGCCGATCATAGGCACCTGCTCCCGCGTGCGTATGAAGTCTACGATCCGTTCTCCGGCTTCGTATACGGCCCGTTGGGTTGGCGGGTGGTCAGCAAACATATCTGCGATTTCATCCACACACCAATACGCAGAGCGCTGAATTTCGTCGCCGTACCACATACCTTTTTCAGCAGATACGATACGCGAGTTCAGTTCTTTTAATGCCGCTTGAATATTCGGTAGTATGCGCACCTCAGTTAGCTTGAGCCTTGGTCGCAGTATTTTGTGAGTCTTCAATCGGATCAAGCACTCGCTACGAAACGAAGTGCGCCAGAACCCTCAAACATCCTCAGCAACCGGTGCGCCGCTTTCGTCGACGAAGGCGATGCGGATCATGTTGGTGGCGCCGGGCGAGCCGAGCGGGATGCCGGCGGTGATCAGAATGCCGTCGCGGGCTTTGACCAAACCCTCCTCGAACGCGATGCGACAGGCCTTGCGCACCATGTGCGATAAATTCTCAGGATCGCCCGTCAAAATCGTCTGCACGCCCCAGGCGAGCGCCAAACGCCGCGCGGTAGATTCAACTGGCGTCAGCCCGATGACCGGAATGCCCGGCCGCTCGCGGATGACGCGCAGCACGGTCGAGCCGGTCGCCGTGTAGCACACGATCGCGCCGAGCTTGACGGTGCCGGCAACGGCGGACGCAGCGGCGGCGATCGCATCGGCACCGGTCGGCTGGGGCGTGATTTTGGTCGCGTGTAAAATCGGCTCGTAGAACGGATCTGACTCAACCTCGATGCCGATCCGGTCCATAGTCTGGATGGCCTCGACCGGGAACTGGCCGACAGCGCTTTCAGCCGACAGCATCACGGCGTCGGCGCCGTCAAACACCGCGGTCGCGACGTCTGAGACTTCGGCGCGCGTCGGCATCGGCGATGAGATCATGCTTTCCAGCATCTGCGTCGCCACGATCACCGGCTTGCCGGCAGCGCGCGCGAGACGGGTGATTTTCTTCTGAATGCCAGGCACTTTCTCAACCGGCATTTCGACGCCCAGATCGCCGCGCGCTACCATGAACCCGTCGCCGGCGGCAATGATGTTGTCGAGGTCGGTGATGGCGGACGGCTTTTCGATCTTGGCCATCACGGCGGCGCGGCCGGCCACGAGCTTGCGCACGGCCGCGAGG
>JAYUCQ010000510.1:0-2964 GCA_043740265.1 Hyphomicrobium sp. | reverse complement strand
TGGAAAGCGTCTTCTGCAGCCAGTCGATCTGGTCGCGCCCCACGCCCGCCCACGGCCCGGCGACGGTGCCGTCGAGAGTCGCCATGTGGCCCATGCGTTCATCCGGGCTCATCTTGCGCGCCGTCCAATAATCGGGGCCGCGGCTAACTGTGTCGAGTCCGATAAAGCGCACCCCTTTATGATCGAAAGTCCAATAGGGTTGGCCGAACAGCTGTCCCCACTTTTTGCCCATGTCCAGATACCAGTCGTGCTCGCCCGGAATGAACACCTGCTTTGCCTTGATTTCCTTGAGAATCTCGACACCGAGTTCGAGTTCCTCGACCTTGCCCAGCTGGGCGATATCGCCGCCGAAGATTAGGAAGTCGGCAGGCGGATTCATCGCTTGGACATCCTTGGCGGCGCGCACGCACTTTTCGACGAAGCGCGTATTCACGGATTTCGGGTAGAGATGCGTGTCCGATATCCACGCGAACTTGAACGGCGCTTCGGCTGCGTTGGCGATTTCGATGGTGTTGACCAACGGCCACCACCCGAAGGTCTGGCCAACCGTGGCCGCGCCGAACAAACATGATTTATGCATGAATGTCCGCCGCGTTAACCGCAGCGACGGATCCGGACCAACTCCGGGTTGCTGCAACACGGCAGCTAACTCACGACGTTCGCGCTCTAGGTCAGACATGTGCATCTCCTCTCGAGGGATCGAGTTTTTTGCTTTGCCTTTTCGTACGCTGTTTCAAACCTTCCCGTTTGCCTGGGGCTCGGTGGGCAGCTTTATCCGCCTTCCTCGCCTCAGGGGACAATGGCGAATGTCTCGCCAAGCCGCCGTCTATTTCTTTAGCTCGATCATCAGCGGTGTCGGAGTGCCGGCGGCGACAGTCACGTTCTGCTCGACAGGCTGGGTAAACGACTGGATTGTCACGAGCTTGTATTCGCCGGGCGGGACATCGGAAATCGTGAACTTGCCGTCGGCCCCCGTGATTGCGTAGTAGGGATTGTCCACGACGTAGATCCAGCCTTCCATCCAGCCATGCGCGTCGCAGTCGAGGCGAACAGAGCCCGTCTTTGTCAGCTCGGTGGGAATGCTCTGGCCCTGGTTCGGCAATGCCATATTGAAAGCGGTGCGCTTGCCGTAGTAGCCATGAGTGTTATGCAGCACCGGATCCTTGTTGATGACATCCAGCGGCCCCGCGCGCATCACCTGGACCTCGGGATCAAAACGGCATTTTACATTGTCGACCACGGGCGCCTTGCCAGCTGCGGGCCAAGCTTTTCCTTTGGCGACCCCGACCAGATAGACGACCGCATTCTGCACGCCCTTGTCCGGCCCAACCTGAATCATGGCCTCCTCGCGCGGCCCGCCGCAGACTTCGACATCCTTGGTCGGGATAATTTTCCGCATGCCCACCGCGCCGTTGAAGACGACCTTGCCTTCGATCTTTCCACCGCCCGCCACCCCGCCCTCTTCATAGGCGCGCGCAGGCGACGCAATCAGTGCAACAAGAACGAGCAGCGGAGGCCCGACAGAAAATTTGAACATCTTCATCAGCAATCTCCCCTTCTTGCCGGATATTGGGACGGTGGCTCGGCTCTGCGGCAAGACCCATTCTGCCACAGGTTGCGCACAAATTCACCAATGAACATAACTAGAATTTCTTATCGGTGCGATAAGCAGATTTGTGCGCCCATGGAAGCGATTTGCTGGCCACACTTGTGCGAAGAGTGTTACGTTGCCGCAATTGGCGCTCCAGGTCAGCGCAATGAAGCGCGAGAAACGGTGTTCCGGCGCGAACGTCTGCAAGAAGTTTCGACAGTTGCGCCGATACGCCATGCCGTGGTTTTCGACATGGCGGAAGGGCGGCTGTTGGCTCAGAAGGGAGATGCTGGCGTGGCAACGCGCAATGTCTTGCAGGCACATCGCGTCAGAAGGAACCGCGTGGATCGCCGCATTGCGGCGGTTGGTTTGCGAACTTTGTCGACGATCATTTTTGCTATCGCGCTCACGATGCACCAAGCGCCCGCAGGGGCAGCGGCGGAGCCGCTGACGGTCGGCGGTCCTTTCGCGCTTCTGGCGCCCGACGGCACGACAGTCACCGACCAAACCTACCGTGGCAAATGGTTGCTGGTTTATTTCGGCTACACTTTTTGTGCCGATACCTGCCCGCTTACGCTCTCCGAGATTGCCGCCGCGCTAAAGAAGCTCGGCCCCGATGCGGCCAACCTGCAACCAATCTTCATCACCATCGATCCCCAGCACGACACCACTGAAGTCATGGGACAATATACGCAGTCGTTCGACCCGCGGATCATTGGGCTTACCGGCAGCCGTCAGCAAATCGACACTGTCACCATGGCATACGGCGCTTACGCCGTTTCCCACAAAACCGGTCCTGGCGCACAAGACTATGTCATGGACCACAGTATCTACATCTATGTCATGGATCCTCAAGGCAAATTCGCGCGCGCGTTCGACGCCGACTGGTCAGCCGATCGAATCGCCGCGGCTGTGCGTGAACTCATGACGCAATCTCGCCAAGGAGAAAGCCCTGGAGAACCGACAAGCCAGCCGAGGTGAAAGCGAATTGCAGCAACGCGCGCCGCGATGCGTCCCGCAAGGATTACGAGTGAGGATGGCGCATGGACTACGATGGTTTTTTTTCGGACGCTGTAGCACGGCTGCGGGATGAGCGGCGCTATCGCGTGTTTGTGGATATCGAGCGTATCGCTTGTCGGTTCCCCTGTGCGATCTGGCATTCGCCGCGCGGCCCGCGCGACATTGTGATCTGGTGCTCCAACGACTACCTCGGCATGGGCCAGCATCCGGCCGTTGTCCGCGCCATGGCCGCGACCGCGACCAGGATGGGAACCGGCGCCGGCGGGACCATGCTGAGCGCGGCGGCGTTCACGGTTATGCTGAGCGACACCCATATCGTGCCCGTGACGGTCGGCGACCCGGATAAATGCAAG
>JAYUCQ010000509.1:0-2964 GCA_043740265.1 Hyphomicrobium sp. | reverse complement strand
CGTCCATCAAGGCAGGCTTGGCGAGCCTCGATGCAACTACAAGCGGCGCTCTGATTGTGCTCGCCGACATGCCGCGAATAACAAGCGATATTCTTACTTGTCTCTGCGCGGCATTTATTGCCAGTGACGGGACTGTAATCGCTTTTCCACAAACGGAAGACGGACGTCAGGGCAATCCGGTGCTATGGCCGAGGGCACTCTTTCCTGAACTCATGGCGCTTTCGGGGGACGTCGGCGGCAAGGCCGCTCTTGCTCGTCATCCCAAGTTGCACTGTCCCGTAACGGTATCCGGCGACGCGACACTGTACGATGTCGATACGATCGACGATCTCAACCCCAACACCTGAGATGATTGTCAAAGGCAACATCGGTGAGTTGCGCTTCCGAAATGACATTCGCCCCGGCGCGTTCATGGCGCAGCACGCCAAATCCGGATGACGCCGCAAACATGTCATCGTGTTCGCCAGCAATACCGCAGGCGTCTTTCAGATCGCTGACCGCTTTGACCGCACCGGTTGCAGCATCGATATAGACAACACGCCCGGCCTTGGGAGCACTCGCCGCAATGATCTGTCCATCACGGCTTGCGGCCATCGAGCCGATGTAGCCCTTCAAATCCGGCGCCGCGCTGGCTGGCGGTGAAATCAAGCGCAAGCGGTTTGCTTCACCCACCGACCCGATCAACTGCGGCGTCTCACCGGGCGATCCTTCCCATTGCGCGCCGAACCAAATCAAGCCGCGCGCGTCAGCTGCGATGTGACGGATCGAGAGCTGCTTCAGATCAGCCGCCAGCGTATGCTTGGCGCGCAATTGGCCGGTTTCGCGATCAACGAACGTCAATGACGGTTCCATAGCATCGAGATTGAGATTCTCGCGCCCGGCTTCAGGCACCGTATCAAGTCCGCCATTGGCAACGGCCAACGTTTGGCCATCCGGCATCAGAATGATTTCGTGCGGACCAAGACCGTAACTCGGGTGTTCGCCGATTTTTTTGTAACCAGCGCCCACCGCATAGACACCGACGACGCCGCGCGCGCCGGCAATGTCGTTTTCGGAAACGTACAGCAACCGCCCATCGTTTGAAAAAGCGCCGTGACCGTAGAAGTGCCGGCCTTCTTCGGCAGTAAAAATCTGCGGCTCCGAAGTGGTTCTCAGATTGAAGGCAACGGCGAATGTCCCCGGCCGCCGCGCAAAAACGACAGCGTTGCCGCTGGCGGGGTGAAGCGCCACATCATGACCACGCGCGGTCAGCGGAATTTCTCGAACAATCGTGCCGTCGGCCGCCAGCAGCAAAACCGAGAAGGCGCTTTTGCCACGTTTTGCGGCAGAAACAAAAGCGACGTCCGCCGCGACGCTGTCACCGGCCAGCACACGAGCAGGATTTAGCCCCACGGACACCAGGGTTCCGAGCAATAGGGCTCTGCGATCAATCACCATCGAGTTCATTGAACCCCACAGTCAATCCGGCGGCCACCGACATCTCGGCAGCGGCCAATTTGCGCAACCCGCTCAGCATGTCGAAAACCTTGCGCAACGGCGGCACGTCGCCTTTTGCAGCGGTATCAAGGACACCGCCCGCCCCATCACTGGCCTTCAGCGTGCGCCACGCGCCATCGGCCCAGTTTTTGACCCAAACCTTATCGTCGCCCAAATAGCTTTCGAGCGCCATCGCGTCATAAAGTTTGCCGAGCGATGCGATGCCGGCCTGAAAATATATCTGTGACAAACCGGACTTCGCAAATGGACCAGCGAAGTCGTTCTTCGGGTCGAGGCGCGGCTTCACTTCGCTATCAGCGACAAGTTGAAAGCCAATCAACAAGGACTTGACCAGTTCGCTCGCCGCCTCTTGCGGTTCCTTGTAGACGGCGTTGTCTGATCCAGGACGCAGCATCTTGTCTTTCCAACCGCCGTTTTTTGTCCATGCCTCAGACAACTCCTGCGTCAGGCTGCTAATATTGCCTGCGATGGCCGTTGCAAGCTTGCAGGAGAACACTGATGCTTCGCCGGGGCCAAGCGGATTGTCCTTATCCGTCAGCAGAACCTCGAGCGCTGGAAGCCCCTGCACGGCAGCGCTCTGCTTGGCGATTGCTCCGCCTTCAATGAACTTGAGGTCATGGCTGGCCATCAACTGGCGCAATTGCCGGTTCATGATGCCGCGCGGGTCCGGCCAAAACGACAGCCGCTCGCGGCGTCCGCCATCCGCCAGCGGGCCGAAGCGCAGATATTCGACACCGGCCCAGGCAGCGACGGTGTCGCGGAAAGCATTGGCAGCTTCAAGACGTGAAGCATCATCGCCCGTCGCGCAGACGTGGGTGATGGCCTCCGGCAAGCGCGCCGCATTTTTGCTCAAGGCCTCGAACCCCGGAATGATGCTTTTCTCCAACGTAGATTGGACAAGTGCATAGTGGCTCGGCGGCTCGGCGGCACCGGCAGATGAGCCCAGCAGAAGCAGAGCCGTCACGGCTCCGGTACGAGCAACGATTTTCAAAAACAGTGCGGTCATTCTTTTTGTCGTTCCGTTTCGTTTACATAGCTAATCAAACGCGCTGCATCCGCTTCACTCAATTTGCCGAAGGCGGCACGGCTTGCCGCCGCCTCGCCCCCGTGTTTTGCAACCGCTTCGCTCACCGTCGCGGCCGACCCGTCGTGAAGGTACCGCCTGACAGCGCCTTGAGGGAATTTTTTTTTAAGCGGCGCTGTTCGCCACTCAAACGAGGCAACGCCGGGTTCGCCAACGCCATCGTCAAGGTCAGACCCCATATCGTGAAGCAATAAATCGGTAAACGCCGGTATCAGCGCACCATCATTTGTGCTGAGGCTTGGTACGTGGCAACTGGCACAACCGGTTTTGTTGAAAATCTCTGCGGCTTCGGCATTTGGCTTTGGCGAGGATTTTAGGGTTGTGAGGTATTGAGCGACGAGGTCAAGCATAGCCACTGAAACCTCGCGGTTATCCGTCAATGG
>JAYUCQ010000508.1:0-2974 GCA_043740265.1 Hyphomicrobium sp. | reverse complement strand
GACGTGGATCAGATCGATACATTTGACGTGGTGGTTATTGGTGGTGGTCCGTCAGGCGCGACGGCGGCGACGGATTTGGCGCGGCGCGGCCATTCGGTTTTGCTGCTCGACAAAGCTGGGCGCACCAAGCCGTGTGGCGGCGCGATTCCGCCGCGCGCCATCCGCGATTTCGAAATTCCCGATGAATTGATCGTCGCCAAAGTGACGTCCGCGCGCATCATTTCGCCCGCCGCCGCGGAAGTCGATATGCCGATCGACAAAGGTTATGTCGGGATGGTGGATCGCGACGTGTTCGATGAGTGGCTGCGCTGCAGGGCTGCGACTTCGGGCGCGACCCGGCGGCAGGGTACGTTTGAAGAGTTTAGCCGGGATGCCAACGGCGCAGCGATCATTTCATACCGCACGCGCGATAAAGGCGGCGCTGAAGACTTGCAGAAGGTGCGTGCCCGCTCGGTCATCGGCGCAGATGGTGCGCTGTCGGCGGTCGCAAGGCTGGCCGTGCCCGGCGCTGGCAAATCGTCCTATGTATTTGCCTATCATGAAATCATCGCCGCACCAGAACCTCAAGACCCTGATGCAGCGCCGGGTGGGCCTGCCGCGTTCGACAGCAAACGATGCGATGTCATTTATAACGGCAAGCTCTCGCCGGATTTTTATAGCTGGATATTCCCGCACGGAAAAACCATCAGCGTTGGTACGGGAACGGCCCACAAGGGCTTCTCAATGCGCGATGCGGTCGGTGAATTGCGCGCGCAAAGCAATCTGAGCCACCTCAAAACCATCCGCCGCGAAGGCGCGCCAATTCCACTGAAACCGTTGAGGAAGTGGGACAACGGCCGCGACGTCGTGCTCGCCGGAGATGCCGCCGGCGTCGTCGCACCAGCCTCAGGCGAGGGCATCTATTACGCCATGTTCGGTGGCCGTCTCGCCGCTGACGTAGTCGACATGTTTCTGGAAACCGGGGATGCCCGCGCGCTTAGTTTGGCCCGCAAGCGTTTCATGAAGCAGCATCGCAAGGTGTTCTGGGTTCTCGGCATGATGCAGCACTTCTGGTACCGCAACGACAACAGGCGCGAACGCTTCGTCCACATGTGCCGCGACAAAGATATTCAGTATCTGACGTGGCAGTCCTATATGGAAAAAGAGCTTGTGCGGCAGCGCCCCATCGCTCATGTCAAAATTTTCTTCAAGGATTTGGCGCAGCTGTTTGGGTTGGCGACGCCATCATAGATTCAAATTAAAACCGCAAGTAAGTTGAGAGGGAATTGCCTGGAAGATCTTTTTGCAAACGGCCGCATCGTCGATCTCGTCATCGCGTTCATGGTGGTCGAGTGCGCGGCGCTGTGGCTTTATCGCCGCGCCACGGGGCAAGGCTTAACGCTGCAAGAGATTGTTTGGAACGCTGCTGCAGGCCTCGGCCTGTTGCTGGCGTTGCGCAACGCTTTGACCGCTGGGCCTTGGATGTGGACAGCGCTTTGGCTGCTTGCAGCGCTCTGCGGCCACCTCGGAGATTTGCGATTGCGATGGCAGACACCGGCCGCAAATGCCGGCCCACGAAATTATTCAGCAGCAAATGCAAAAAGCGTGACGGCCGTTTTCAACCGTGATACGAAATCAGCATGCAAGACAAGTTGACACATTGTCGTGTAATCTTGGCTAGACCTCGAAGCTTTTGTGCCGGGGTCGTTCGCGCCATTGATATCGTCGAGCGCGCGCTCGAACTTTACGGCGCACCAGTCTATGTGCGCCACGAAATTGTTCATAATCGCCAAGTGGTTGACCGGCTCAAAGGCATGGGCGCGATCTTCGTCGATGACGTCGAAGACGTGCCAGTCGGAGCGGTAACAATTTTCAGCGCGCATGGCGTTTCAAAAAAGGTCGAAGCCGAAGCACAGGGCCGCCAACTCGATGTCATTGATGCGACTTGCCCGCTGGTCCGCCGCGTCCATCGCGAAGGTCAAAATTATGCTGAGCGCGGCTACGACGTGCTGCTGGTTGGTCACGCCGGTCACGCCGAAGTTGAGGGGACACGCGGCCAAATTGACGGCCCGGTGCAGGTTATCGGCACGTTGAGCGACGCAGAAAACGTTGTCGTGAGCGATCCTGAGCGCGTTGCCTACATCACGCAAACGACGCTTAGCATGTTCGACACCGAAGAAATGATTGCGGTTCTGAAGCGCCGCTTTCCGAACATTGTCGGGCCAGATACGCGCGACATTTGCTATGCCACGCAGAACCGTCAGCGATCCGTGCTGGAGCTGGCGGCGCAGGTTGAGGCCGTGCTGGTTGTTGGGTCGGCAAACAGTTCCAATGCCGGCCGGCTGCAACAGATTGCCGAGGAGGCCGGCGTCGCGAGCTATCTGATCGACACGCCGGCGATGATCAAGCGCAGGTGGTTCGACGGCGTATCGAGTATCGGGATTACCGCTGGCGCCTCGACGCCGGAGTCATCCGTGCAGGACGTTATCGCCCACCTTGCTCAGTTCCTGCACATCGAGGTCGAGACGCTCGACGGCAAAGACGAACACGTAAAATTCCGCCTGCCCGACCGGCTGTCGCGGCCGCAGGGCCCGTCGAGCGACGCTTACATCATGACCCACGCCGCCAAATAGCAGTTACAGAGATCTTGGAATAAAATCATGAAGCGTTTGCAGTTCCCGTTCTCCGCCATCGTCGGCCAAGATCAAATGAAGCTGGCATTGCTGATTGCCGCCATCGATCCGAGTGTCGGCGGCGTTCTCGTTCTTGGTGATCGCGGGACTGGCAAATCGACGGCTGTCAGAGCACTCGCAGGTCTATTGCCGTCAATGACCGTGGTTGAAGGCTGCCCTTACAATTGCAGTCCAGAGTCAGGCTGCACACATGCGCCCGCGCACGATGCAAAAAAAACGATTGACGTCGCCGTGCCCGTTGTCGATTTGCCGTTGGGTGCAACCGAAGACCGGGTCGTTGGCGCGCTGAATTTAGAGCGGGC
>JAYUCQ010000507.1:0-2979 GCA_043740265.1 Hyphomicrobium sp. | reverse complement strand
GATCCGATCCACTTTGGGTTCACGACGTCGATCGAACGTTACGCCGAGCTGCGCCGTCTGCGGCCCGATACGGAAATGCTGATGGGCACCGGCAACCTGACCGAGCTTACCGACGCCGATAGTCAGGGCGTGACGGCGATGCTGCTCGGCATCTGCTCCGAACTCAAAATCCAGAATGTGCTGATCGTGCAAGTTTCGCCGCACACGCGGCGCACGATCGAAGAGCACGACGCCGTACGCCGCGTGATGTTCCGCGCCCGTGAAGACGAAAGCCTGCCGAAGGGCTATGGCGGCGGGCTGCTGTCGCTGCACGATCTGATCCCGTTTCCGCAATCGGACGCCGAGATCGCCGCTGGCGCGGCCGACGTGCGCGACGACAATTTCCGCATCCAGGTGGCCGACCAGGGTGTGCACATCTACTCGCGCCAGGGACACCATGTGGCGCGCGATCCGTTCGAACTCTACCCGAAGCTCGGCGTCGAGGCCGACGGCGCCCATGCCTTCTATCTCGGCTATGAACTCGCCAAGGCCGAGATTGCGCTCGCGCTCGGCAAGCGCTACGCCCAGGACAACCCGCTCGACTTCGGCGTTGCCACCGACAAGAAAAGCGAAGACTTGGTCCGGCATGCCCCCGAGGGTGCAACCCTCAAAGCAAAAGAGCCGGGTGCAACGTTGAAAGCCAAAAAGAAAGACGGTGAGGAGGAGGGCTAATGCCGCGCATTGTTGAAACCATCGTCACCACGGCCAACGCAAACGGCGAGGTTCACATTGCGCCGCTGGGTTTGATCCAGGACGGCGAGCACTGGATTGTTGGGCCGTTCAAGCCGTCAAAGACGCTTGATAACCTACGCGCCAATCCGGCCGCATGCGCCAGTCATACGGACGACGTGCGCGTCTTCGCCGGGTGCGTGACGGGCCGCAAGTCGTGGCCCCTTGTTCCGGCGGCAATAATCAAAGGCGGCCGCTTGGCGTTGTGCCTGTCGCATTGGGAATTGAAAGTCGACAAAATCGTTGAGGACGATTTGCGCCCTAAATTCTATTGCAAAATCGTGCACCAAGAACAGCATGCCGCGTGGCAAGGCTTCAGCCGGGCGCAGGCGGCGGTTCTTGAGCTTGCCGTGCTGACGACGCGCCTCAACATGCTACCGCCTGACAAAGTCGAAAGCGAACTCAGGTATCTCGAAATCGCCATTTCAAAAACGGCGGCCCTGCACGAGCAAGAGGCCTGGGGCTGGCTGATGGAAAAGATCACGGCTTGGCGCGCCACGCTCAGCAAGCCGACTGGTTCTGCGGTATGAGCAGCGCAGACGAAAAAGTTACATTTCTGGCCGCGATTCAGACGAGCCTGGAGGCCGGAACTTTCGTGCGCATGACGCTCGGAAAATTTCGAGGCGCGGGCGAAGCGCAGAAGGTCGTCGTTTCGCCTGTGACGCTGAAGGGCAAGGCCCAGCTCAAATTCGTGACCAGCCTAGCACGCAAAGACGTGACGCAGAATTATCCCGTCACCGAAGCCATTGCGCGCATTGGCACGCTTGCGGGCGAAGATTTTCTCAGCGCCACGCTGTTCACGACGGCCGAGGATTTGACGCTGCTGTTCAGCAAGAAAAAGACGGCGCACCTTTCGCGCGGAAAACCTTCGTTCGCAACGCCGCCAGTGACGGATCACAACCGCGCCAAGCAGTACATCATCAATCCAGCGCGGCCGTATCTCAAGCATCTCGGCGTGACGGACGCGGCGGGCATCGTCAAGCCGTCGATGTATCCGAAGTTCAAGCAGATCTGCCATTTCATCGAGATCACCGACGCGCTGATCCGCGAGTCGGACATACGCGATCTGGAGACCGTTTCCGTCGTCGATATCGGCTCCGGCAAGGGCTACTTGACGTTTGCGCTCTATGATCATCTCGTCGCCAAGATGGGCGGCGATATCCGCGTCACCGGCATCGAGGTCCGGCCTGATCTTGTAGATCTGTGCGCCACGCTGGCCAAGCGCGTCAGCTTTACCGGACTTTCGTTTGAAGCGGCGATGGCTGAGCGGGCGCAACCCAAATCCATCGACATCATGATCGCGCTGCACGCCTGCGATACGGCGACCGACGACGCGATGTATCAGGGCATCAAAGCCAACGCGGCGCTCATCGTGACCGCGCCCTGTTGTCAGCATGAACTCGCGCCGCAGTTGACGCATCCGGATGATGCCGTCGCAGGCTTGATGAAGTTCGGGCTCTTCAAACAGCGGCAAGCCGATTTGATCACCGACGCTGCACGTTGCTTGCTGCTGGAAGCCAGTGGCTACAAGGTCAAGGTGGTCGAATTCGTTTCAACCGAGCATACCGCCAAGAACATTCTCATCGCCGCCATTCGCAGCCCGGGCGTTGATCGCGCTGAAGCCCGCCGGCAATATGAGGCGCTGAAGGCTTTCGCTAGGTTCAAGACGCAGCATCTCGAAGACCTGCTGGCTGCGTTGCCCGTATCGAGCCGTTGAAAACAGCGGAATTAGTCCCGGAAAGTCTGACGTTATACGACACAGCGTGCTAAGCTTCAAAAATTGCTTGTTGTCTGGGTGCCTACCGGGTCTCGTATCGTACCCGGCATCGGCCCAAAAAGTTATTTTGGTTTCGTCCGGCCCGCTGATTGAGAGGTCGTCATGGAAATTTCAAACGACATCATCACAGCTGTTGTCGGTGCGATTGTTGGCTCTGCTGCAACCGCAGTTGTGAGTTTCGTGCTTCATAAGCGCAGCATGGCGCACGAACGGCGTCTTGCTCGCGAGAAAGTTGATTGGGACTTTCTCTCGACAACTTTGCCAGTTCTGTCGCGGTTGTTCTCAAGCACGACACCAGACCGGATGAAGTCCGAAGACGATGTGTTCGTCATACTCGATGATGTCTACACGTCTCTGCGCGAGGGGACATTTCGCGGTATTTTTACAGGGAGCGCCCAGACCGAGCCGATTTCCGGAAACGTCTATTCGTATTC
>JAYUCQ010000506.1:0-7246 GCA_043740265.1 Hyphomicrobium sp. | reverse complement strand
TTGCAAAATCGTGGGGAATGTCTGTGAAACTGCCGACCGTGACAGAGTGATCGGGGCGGTCCCAGCTATTGTGACCGTTACGCCGGTAGACGGCGGATTCTGCTTCGTAACCGCCCAGCAATGCGGCCTGGATCCAACCGATGATGAGATCGCCGGCGGCATCGCTGGCCAAGACCGGATCAGTGCCATCGGCGACGCCGTTTGGCATGAATGACGTTAGATCGATTTCCTCGATTGCAATACCTTCGCCCGGCGTCATGATCACGCCGCGGACGACATCAGGCCCGTCGCCGTATTCTGTTTGCTGCACCCAAGCGACCGCCAGTGTACCATGGTCGAGGCCTTCGATGGCGGGGTCGCGGCATAAGCCATCGGCCTCGTTCGTCATCTGGAAAACGGCGTCGTTGTCGCCGCCGGCTTCGCCGTCTGCACCAAGTGCCGTCAAGCCGTCTCCCGCGCCGGCCGCGCCGTCATCGGGGACAGAGAAAAGCTGGGCTTTGAGGGTGCCAAAACCCTCCGTCGTCGCGTTCTCAATAAATGCGACGGCAAGCAAGCCGCTCGGGGGCTCGGCGGCAGGTGCCGCTGTTGCATTGGTTTGATCGGCCGTGTGATCAGGCGTGCTGGTGGCGTCGCGATGCGTATAGCCGGTTGTCACATCGGAGAACGAGGCCGCTTGCCCGTGGCTGGTCGCGACCGTAACGGGGGCGCTGCCCAAAGGTTTCCCATGGCCATCGAAGGCCTGAATTTGAACGTCTTTGATCGTGGCCGGACCGCTGCCGTCCTTTGCAACCCAGGCAACCGCGAAACCATCATGCGTGCCGGTGAGTGTCGGGGCGACCTCAAGCGTTGGGTGATCGCTATCGATCCCGATCGCATGCGTCGTGACAACGATCGGTGGCCCTGAAGGCTTGCCGTGTGCGTCGACGGGCGTCACGTAGTAGGGGTTCGGCTGCTTTGGATCGGCGTCTGGGGCAAACCCGCCAACGAAGGCCCGGCCATCGTCGGCAACGGCAATCGTTGGTCCAAAGTGCGCGTCTGAGGCGTTTGTGTGGTTCGAAGCGCCACCGAGCCCGCCGCTGGAAGTATGGCCGGCGTCGTTGCCGTGCGGCAGTCCATTGTTTTCAAGTCCGCCGCTGTCGCCGTGGTGACCGGCGTGCGATGCCGCCGTCGAATGACCGTCGGTTGTGGTGACCTGGTCGCTGTCGCTGCTAGCGATAAGGGCCGGCTCGGCGTCCGCTGTCTCATGACCTTCGAGATGCAAGACTACGGCGTGGGATGCCCCAGATCCGTCGCTCGCAGCATCGCTGTCAGACGCGAAGCTGACCGTCAGCGTTCCAGCATCCGAGACCGCGACCGAAAAAGCTCCAGCACCCGCAGGCAAAGACTGCGGCGGGATATCACTCACCGTCCAATGGCTGGCATCGGCGTTTTCAGAATTGTCGCCAGCGCGGGCTGCTGTGCCCAATGTTAGAATCGTGCCCATCAAAACCGAGTTGAGGGCGAACTCGCTGGTCCAAACGGCGGCAAAACTGTTTTGCCCCGTAGCCGTTACGGCAATGCGGCCAGCCTTGCCACCGCTTTGAGCCGCGCTGTCGCCCAAGTTCATCAGCAACTGGTCGAGCTTTTGGCGTTCCTCGTTATCCGCCGCATCCCAGTGGCCGGCGGCGTTTGACGGCAAAAACTGCGCGTGGATGGCGTCGTCGGTTCCAACCCACGCAATGAGAGCGTCGCCATTGTCCAAAACCGCAACACTCGGATCGCGGCCATAAACGCCACTGAAGCCGTCGTCACCGTCGCTGCCGATCCAGATGATGTTGTCGTTGGCGGCGCGCCCCGAAGAGATCGCCATGTTGGTGGAGATCTGCGGGCTGCTGGCATCAAGCACGCCGGACAAATGGCCGGCGGCAGCTATGTCATCGCCGCGCGTGAACATAATCCGGCCGAAGCCATTCGGCGCTGCATCGTCGTTGGCGACCCAAGCGCGGGCGCGTCCGGCATCGCCCATTGTAAATGAGGAAACCGAATCCCCGAACAGAAGCGCATCAAACGCCGCTTGTAAAATGTCATGTGCGTTGGCGGCAGGCGGTTGGGATGGCTGAGCGCCGGGCCGGTCAAACAGCAGCCCCATGAGCGCGCCATTTAAGGCTGCTTCCCAATGCGCCGCGTCATCAAAGTTGGGGGCATCACCAACTGAGCCGTCAAAGCCGAGGTGATCTGTGTCGCGGTCATCGGTCATGATGCACCACCAGAGGCGCGCGCATCACGCCAAAAGCTCCGAGGTGCGGCGGTACCGCAGTCCGGTTTGAAATGACGCCGAAACTCGAGTCTGAATTGACCCATTACTCTTATGCCTAACGAACCCACACGCGGCAGAAGTAAAATCGAACCAAGATACCGGCTTTACAAAATACATTATTTGCGGCGGCGCCCGGCAGCGTCTCCAGCCTGAGCACAATCGCCGATCATGTGCGGTTCTGCAAGGTGGGGCGTGGCCGCTCAGACTTAGGTCTGATGCCACGAATTGAACAGCGTTTATACAGGTCCACCCGGGCGCAAAAATAGGCGCGGGACTGTCGCCTACCAGCGCAGCAGGCGGCTGCCGAGAAGGGCGCCCAGAGCGACCACAATCGCCATGCCGGTGACGTACCAGATGGCCAGGAACATCGGGCTGTCGTCAACGCAGAAGGTGGCGTAGAGCGCGGCGCCGATACCGGCTGAGAGCAGGCCCGCCGCCGCGCCTGCCGCAGCCGGGTTTGAAGGTGCTCCGCTGCGCAGTGCCAGGAACACGGCAATAAACGGGGCCACCGACAGCATCGGAATGTATTTCATGCAAGCGCCTGGCATCGAACCCAAAGCGCTGACTTGCCAATGTTCTGGCGGCACCGCGTTCATTTCAAGTGCGACGGCGACGGCGAGCAAAATCAAAGGCAGAGCCAACAGAGCCTTGGCCCAACCGGCTTCCCCATCCGGGCGCGCCAGACGCAGCACAAGCAGAAGTGCCGGAATGGCCAAGCCCAGCGTGAACACGAATTTGAAGATAAAGCGCGGCTCGTGCGTGATGGCGTAGGCAAAGTCCGAGCGCACTTGGAGCAGTCCGAAAAACTCAGCACAGGCGAGCGCAACACCTGCGGCAAGCGCAAGCCACAGCGTCCGCGAGATTGGCGGAGAAACCGTTGCGGTGTCGGCCACCATGGCCTTGATGAGATCTTCGGTCTTCATGTCTTTGTTCCGGACGTCTGGGTCTCTTGATAAGTCTCGGCCAGAGTTTTGAGGCTCCGGTGCAGCGAGACGCGCACAGCGACTTCAGTCATTCCAAGGCGCTCGGCCACGTCTTGGGCGGTATGGCCGTCAATCGAGATGGCTTGCACGATGTCGCGGTTACGGCCCTTCAGTCCACTCAGAACAACCTTAACGTCGTGGGCGTGGATCGCGTCCTCGTGGCCGCCGGCCTCCAAAATTTCCAGCATGCCGTCGATCGGGACTTCGGTGCGCCGTCCCTTGCGGCGCAGATCGTCGATCATTTTGTTGCGGGCAATCGCCATGATCCAAGGGCCAATCGGTTTTGATTGATCCCAGGTATGACGTTTCAGGTGGATGGCCAGCATGACCTCTTGCACGACGTCCTCAACTTCATTCGGTCTGGCGCTGACACCTGAAAATCCACGGCGCACGGTTGACCGCAGCGCAAGGGACAGGTCCGACAACAAACGCTTGTACGCGTTTTCATCGCCGCCAATCGCCTTCCGCATCAAGTCAGACCACTCTGCGTCCCGAGCCTTCCGGTCCAAAATCACGCCTCTTGAGTTGAGAACTTCGCGAGGAGGGGCCATTTTGTTACATGGCCCAGCCCGAACCGCGTAACGATGTTGGCAGAGGCTGTCCAGAGCCAATGGGCCGAATGTGCTGCGGGCACCGGCTACTCTCTTGTCCACGCAAATTAGGGCACGGGGGGAGGTGCTGACGCGCCACCTATTGCGATGGAAAACGCCAGCCATAACAGTATGATATATGTTAACCCGTGCCCAAGCTGATCGATGCCCAGGGCCCACCAAAAGGGTGCGTCGTGCGATGTCCAACCGTTGCGGCGGATGATTTGCTCTTTGCACCAGTCGAGATGGTAGTGAACGAAAAATTCGCCGGATAACAGTGCCGCGGCGGCTATTGCGCCGATGGGCGGGAGCAAGAGGAAGACCGGCGCCGTCATCGCCGCGTGTATTAACGCGTGCGTAATGCCGCCCGATGCGCCGTAGTCACCCTTCGTACGGCGCTGATGTTCTGTTTGCAAAAGAAAGTCGGCAAAGCAGTGCTTGATCAGCAGATAGGCCATGGCCAGCAGGGCGGTACGCACGTCGCCGTCGAAGGCTACTGAATGCGTCATCATGTAGGCACCCCTCAAACACAGCGGCTTCGCGCTTTCATGGCCGATCAGCGCTGGCGGCAGCTGGTTCTCTGGCGTTTTTCTGCCGTTTCTCCGCCGTTTCTGGCGTTACCAATTAAACTGAGGTAGCAGAGCCCCGTCACTCCGTCATGCGGTTGCACGCTGGTATGACAAAATTCCGGTTCCAAGACGGTCGCTGAGACGGACGCTGAAATGACTTCACGCATTGATCGCCGCCAGATTTTGCAGGGTGCCGCCGGGTTCTCGATCGCCGCGGCATATGCTGGGTGGCCTGGCAGTTCCGGGGCCAGCAACAGCGGCGCCGGCCTGAGCGTAGCCCAACCTTTTTCTTTTGCAACATTGCAAAGCCGCGCCGCAAAGCTCGCTGGAACGCCGTTCGCAAAACCGGCGGTGCCATCTCCAGATGTCCTCGACCGGATTGACTACGATCAGTATCAGAAAATCCGTTTTAACACGGCGAAATCGCTCAAGCTTGATTCTGATGGGCGTATGCCGGTGCAGCTTTTTCATCTTGGTAAGTACGCGACCGAACCCGTCCGCATGCACGTCGTCGACGCCGGTATGGCGCGCGAGGTCATCTACAGTCCAAGCCTTTTTGACATTCCCGAAGGGCATCCAGCAAAGGACCTTGAGAAAGGCGCTGGGTTCGCGGGATTCCGTGTCATGGCACCGGATCAGAAGACGGATTGGCTGGCGGCGATGGGTGCATCCTATTTCCGCACATCCGGCCCTTACAACCAATATGGTTTGTCAGCGCGCGCCGTTGCCATCGATACAGCCATGCCAACGCCGGAAGAATTTCCAAGCTTCTCCAACTACTGGCTGGAAGGCGCGACGGCGGATACAAGCGCGCCGCTGACCATCTATGCGCTTCTTGATGGGCCGAGCGTAACGGGCGCGTATCGCATGCGCACCGAGCGCTTGACGGATACGCGCGACGTGCATCGCATCACGATGGAAATCGACGCGGTGCTGTTTGCCCGAAAGGATATTGCGCGGCTTGGTATCGCGCCGTTCTCGAGCATGTTCTGGTATGGCGAGGCCGGCCGCAAGCAAGTCGCCGACTGGCGCCCGGAAATACACGATAGCGATGGGCTTTCAATTCTAACCGGGTCCGGCGAGCGCATATGGCGGCCGATCAACAATCCGCCGCGCGTAATGACAAGCACGTTCGTCGACAATGACGTTAAAGGCTTCGGCCTTCTGCAGCGCGACCGAGATTTTGTGCACTATCTTGACGATGGCGTATTTTATGAGCGGCGGTCTTCCGTGTGGGTTGAACCGCTCGAACCCTGGGGCAAAGGCGCAGTTCACCTCGTCGAAATTCCAACGGACGACGAAACGTCCGACAATATCGTTGCCTACTGGGCCCCCGACGAAAAGTTGAAAGGCGGCGAAAACCGGCGCTGGCGCTATCGTCTCTCGTGGCTTGACGACATCCCGTTTCCAGATGCCGTTGCGCGAGCGACGGGCACATGGACCGGTATGGGCGGCAGACCGGGCCACAAACGGCCCGACGGCGTGCGCAAATTCGTCATCGACTATCAGGGTTCAGTGTTTGAAGGCCTTGGCCGTGACGATGGCGTTGAGCTTGTCGTGACCGCCTCGCGCGGTGACGTTTCGAATTCGTACAACCATCCCGTTGTCGATCAGCGCCAGCGCTGGCGGGCATTTTTTGATATTCAGGCGAGCGGGCCGGAGCCCGTCGATTTGCGCGCGTTCCTGCGGAAAGGCGATCGGGCGATCAGCGAAACCTGGATCTATCAGTATTTCCCGGAAGGCTGAGACGTTTTATTTCGCGGGACCTGTCTCGACCGGCAGGCCGTTGTCCTTGCCCCACTCAGCCCAACTGCCATCGTAGACGGCGGCATTGGTCTGCCCGAGCACGGCAAGCGCCAGCGCCAGCATTGAGGCTGTCACACCCGATCCGCAGGTGGTGACCACGGGCTTGCTGACGTCGATGCCTACTGCTTTGAACATAGCCCCCAGTTCCTCGGGCGACTTAAACGTGCCGTCTGCATTGAGCAGCATTTGCGACGGAACGTTTTTAGATCCTGGAATATGGCCACTGCGTAATCCGGCGCGTGGCTCGGCGTCGCGGCCTTCAAAGCGGCCCGCCGGGCGCGCATCAACGATCTGCGCTCCGGCTTTTTTAACGAGCGCCTGCATTTCTTCGAGGTCACGAATGAGCTGGGTATTCTGCAACGGTGAATAGTGCCGCTCGGAGCGTTTGGGTGGCAGGCCGTCTTCGAGTGGACGTCCTTCGGATTTCCACTTTTTCAAGCCACCGTTCAGAACCGCAACGTCGCCATGTCCCATAGCGCGAAATGTCCACCAGACGCGGGCGGCAGAAAAAATGCCGGTGGTATCATACACAACGATCCGGGCACCGTCGCCGATTCCCATCTTTTTCATCCGCGACGCGAACTTGACCGTCGACGGCAGCATGTGCGGCAGGTCGCTCTTGTCGTCCGAGAGATCGTCAATGTCGAAGAAGAGGGCTCCCGGAATGTGTTCAGTCCGGTATTCGGTTTTGGCGTCGCGCCCGGCTGTTGGCAGATGCCAGCTGCCATCCAGAACAATGAGGTCGGGTGATTGGAGATGGCTCGCCAGCCAATCGGTTTCAACGATCCAATTTTGAGCAGTCTTCGGCAATAGATCCCCCAATTGATGAATATCGAACAGCAAACCCGGTCTGCCGGTCTAAATGGCCGCCTGCGCAACGCAAGATATCTTCCGCAGGCCTCGGAGCCTCCTGACCATGAGCGTCATGTCATGCACCCGCAAGTTTGACCAGTGTGTGACGAAAAAAGCACCCCGGACGACGCTACGTCCACGTCTTTTTCC
>JAYUCQ010000505.1:0-7250 GCA_043740265.1 Hyphomicrobium sp. | reverse complement strand
TCGCTGACGTAGCGTGCGCCGGACGCCAACACGGCTTCTGCTCTGACCGTGTAACTGCGATGCGTCGAGCGGGACAGAAACGACGCCGGTAAATCGCTTGAGATCGAAACGGCGCTGGCATCGCCATCCGCCGGTGCAACGATGCCGTTGCTGCCGCGAACCAGAACGTCTTTGAGGCCACGCTGAGCGGTGCCGGTGTCGATGCCGGGCGTGCTGGAAAATGCCGTCAGATAAGGCTTGGCGCGCTCGCGAACATCGGCGGGGAGACCAAGCACTTGATCCACTTCATCGACGGACGCGAAATCGGCGTCTTTCGGCCCAGGCGAACCTGCCGACGGCTTTGGATAATCGCTCCGTTCAGCCCCGTCAGCACGCTTGTCCTGATCACTATCGCGAAAATCCATGATGCGTTGGGCGTACCCTCGGGCCTTGCCTTGACCAGCACCTAAGCCAGTTAGGAGGGCCGTCAGCACCTCTTCGTTTGGCGTATTGAGGTTGACCTTGCCCTCTTCGTCTTCAACTTGAATGACGACCGATGCATCGCCGCCGATGGCGCACGCGACTGGCGTTCCATCTTCGGGGAAGCGGCGGCCAGACGAGCCGTTGCTGCCACGGTTCAGCATATCCATCAGCGCGATGCGGATGCCGGCATCTGCCAACGCTTCCGACCGGACCATATCTGCGTGGCTCGAAACCGACCGCAGGCGGCTTCTGACAGAACTCGAAAATGCGGCGGCGATGAGCGACAAAAGAACGGCAACCCAAATCACGACGATGAGCGCAAAACCCTTCTGCCGATCGGCCCCACTGGTCTGCGCGTAGTGACGGTTAAATTGCATTTGCTATGGCTCAGAAGGCGCTATCGATGAGATCGCCGGGCATTGGCGCCGCCTAGCGTGCAAGCCTGTCGAGCGTTTCGCGATGGTCGGGGCCGGTTTCGCGCTGCGGCCGGGTTGTGAAATTCATCCTATCGCGGAACTCGCTAGCGACGAGGTCCAATTGCGAACTATCCTTTATGACCTGAGGCGTGATGGCGATCAGCAGTTCTGTCCGCTCGATCGTATCATCCTTGTCTTTGAAGAAATTGCCAACCACCGGGATGTCGCCGATGAGCGGCACCTGGTTGTTCTTCCGGGTCGCCTTGTCGCGCATTAAGCCCGCAAGAATAACGCTGCCGCCGTTGTTGACTGAAACCGTGGTTTTGATCCGCCGCTGTTGAATGGTCGGTGAGTCAATTTTGGACGACGTCGTCGCCTTGACATCGCTGACTTCCTGTTCGATTTCGAGCAACACTTGCCCGTTATCAGCGACACGCGGGGTGATACTGAGGATGACGCCGGTATTGCGGAAGGAAATCGAATTAACAACCGGAGCCCCTGGCGAAATAACGCTGATTGCGGACTGGGTTGCAATTGGAACTTCGTCGCCGATCTGCAAAGTTGCGCGCTTGTTGTTCAAAGTCATCAATGACGGCGACGATACCAGATTGACGTGCGTGATGCCGTTCAAGGCGTTCAGCACGACTTTCACGTTGGGCGTATTGACGAAGTAGGAAAAGCCCGGAAACACTGGCGCGATGGCACCAAGTGCGCTGTCGGTCAGCCGAAGTTCGCTGGCACCCTTTTCAAAGAACCAGCGCATGCCAAACTTCAGATCATCGTTCAGCGTGACCTCGGCGATCGTTGCCTCAAGCAGCACCTGCGCGGGCAACACATCGACCTGTTGCAGGACCTGACGGATACGGCGAGCTTCAGACGGCGTTGCTGTTATGACGAGAGTGTTGTTGCCTTCATCGGCGACAACCGAGATGCCGGAATTGCGATCGTCGAGCGGCGCGCGCGCCAGAGATCCGGAGGGAGACCCCGAAGAATTTCCGTTTGCCGCAGCAGCGGCGTTGCCAGCGCCCTCCGCAGCCGTTCCGCCAACCGGCGTATTTAAAAGTTTTGCAGCGGCTGGCGTTACGACGAGCGGGCCGGCGGGACGCGGTTCATTTGGACCAGTGGGGCGCGTTTGATCGACAGTAAACCCGCCTGCGGGTGACGGACCCGGTTCAAACTCAGCGGCCGCCCCGCCCGACACGAGCCCTTGCTGGGGCAGCGCATCTTGATCGCGAACGCCGCCGCCGCCAGGGCTGTAAACCTTCTTGAGAAGATCAGCCAGCTCTTGTGCCGGGCGATGCTGCACATGATAGACAAAGGCCCGCTGCTCGGTCGCCTCGTTGGCCAAGTCGATGCGCTTGATCCAAGTCTCGGCCTTTTTCAGATACTCAGGCCGCGACGAGATCACCACAATAGATTTCAACCGGGCATTGGGGATGAACCGCACGATGCCCTTCGACGGCCCTGACTGATCATTGGCAAAGATCTTGTCGAGCTCTTGAGCGATGGCTTCAGCATCGCTCGTTTCCAGCGGGAAGATGCCGAACGACATACCGCGCATCCAGTCGACATCAAACACCGACACAGTATCGGCCATGGACTGCAGCTCGGCACGCGACCCAGAGATCACCAGCAAATTGCGCGCCGTATCGACGTGCCGGATGACACTCTGCGGAGCGACGGATTTTAAGATGCGCTCCATTTCGGTGGCTGCCACGAATTTCAGCGGCATGATTTCGGTGGAAAGACCCGCCGTCCGCTGTGAGAAATTTTGTTCGCCTTTGACGGGGCGGCCTTCTGCAAGCGCATCCTCGCGAGGCATGAGCCGGAACACAGGACCGTCAACGACCAGCGCCACGCCTTCCGCTGCCAAAACGGACTCAAAAATTTCGAGTAGACCATCACGGCTGACAGGGCGCGACGTCTTGAGGGTCACGGCGCCCTTGACCTTATCGCTGACTACGTAAGTCACGTTGAGAACGTCACCGAGAACGGCTTTGGCGGCGTCCGGAATGCTGGCGCCCACCAGTTCAAGCGAAATGCCTTCGCCTGAAATGGTCTTATTGGCAATGCCGCGAGGCTCAGAGCCGCTTTGACCGGGCTGGCCCGCCGCCGTTTTGGTAAACTGTCCCGAGCCTGGATACAGCCGGTTTGCCGTCGTCCCTGGTGAAGCAGGGTCGCCAAGCGCCACGCCACCTGGCCGGATGCTGCCCGCGATTGATCCGGTTGGACCCGACGCACCGTCCACTGGGGCCGGCAAGAGCAACTGTTCAGTCGCGAGCGAACACCCTGATAAAAATAGCGCGCAGGTCAACGCGGCCGCAAGCTGGGTACCGCCAACCGCCGAACACCGCATTAACCTTGAATTTACCGGGCCCATTTGGGTTGTCACCCGACGCCGAACGCTTGAAAACACAACATCAAATCGAGCCTCCACAAACCATCTGGAATTCCGTATTTCACTCCAGAACGTTTGAGAGAGCATCGATTCGCAAATCCGAGTCGAGTAACCCCCTCGGTCATCCGCAGTTGAATGAATTGGTGCCCGAGTTATCCACGGACTTATCCAAGTGTAGTGCACCACTTACACACAGCCCCGGCAAGGGCTGATTTACTTTTGTTTGCCAAGTGTCACGCGAAAACCCTGCCACCTTTTAGGCAGGCACTTGGCAGGCTCCGGGCAGGCTGCATTGGCTCAGCCCGTCAGACTTAGGTCTGCACCTTTGGGCGGCCACACCCGACCGACGGTCCCGGCCGTCACTACGACGACAGACATAGATCCTGGATGACACTGGCGACCTTTGGATACGACCAACTGCCCTTACCCAAATTTTTTCTGAACTTAATAATGATGGCACGCGAATTCCGTGGGAATGGCGCGCGGCGCAAACCCATTTCAGTCGGGGCCCGCCGGCGAGCGGCAATCTATACCGATTGCCGAAGGCACATATTTGGCGGAGGCCACAATGTATCTTCCAAAGGACGCATCAAAAGCCCGTCAGCGTGAAGCGCAAAATGCCCGTAATAACCGGGCAGAGATTGTCACCGCGCTGAGCAATGGCCAGATCACAAAGCGTGATCTTTTTAAGTGGGGAATATTTACGACAGCCGGCATACTTGCGGAAAAGCATGGCCTCAGCCCGTTTGCCAAGTCGGCTTTTGGTGCGGTGCCGACGGGAACGCCACGCAGCCCGCTATTTGGCACGCATAAATTCACGCACGAGATGAAACGGCTGAACTTACAGACGCCGATACCCTTGACGCCCGTTGCCTCCGCTGATGGCAAGGAGACCCACGCTGCGTGGGGCCCTCTCGCTCCACATGAGCCTGTTGCAAAGCGCCTGTCTTGGCATACGGACTACAGCAAGTTGGCACCCGGATCGGCAAACCCATACCGCAATCCCATCACCAACCGTGGTCCGATGGAAGGCCGCCCGCCCGGCGAAGTCTTCGCGCATCAACGTTGGGACGAGTTTTTTCCCCAAGTCGGCTATGTCATGACCCTGGGATGCCAAGACCATAATTCGACGCGCTTTTGTGACGAGATGCCCTATCAGGACACCAACAGCATCTGGTCGTTTGGTAAGGGCTCCTATCGGGCAAATGCGAATTACGCCCCAGCCTACGGCACAGTACCGGCGCCTTTGATCAAGGCACGCTATGGCGAACCGATGATCTGCCGCATCTATAACAATTTGCCGGCGGATCCGACGAAGAATAACGGTTTCGGCCGCAATGAATCGTCGCTTCACTTCCACAACGCACACAACGGCGCCGAGAGCGACGGCGCGTGCAACGCCTATCATTTCCCCGGCACATTCTATGACTACAGGTGGAGTACGACGCTCGCCCGGCGCGACAAAGACCCCTACAAAACACCGGGCGACCGCCGCGCCTCGGGACCGTTCCCGGAACTTCCTGGCGGCCTCAAGCTAGTGGCCGGTGACTATCGCGAGCTGCAAGGCACGATGTGGTACCATGATCACCGCTTCTTCTACACGGCAGAGAACGTGTACAAGGGCAGCGCCGGCATGATCAACTACTACTCGGGGCCCGATCGCGGTGCCGAGCATGTCAACGACGGCGTCAATCTCAAATTGCCCAGTGGAACGCACTTGGAATGGGGCAACGTTGACTTCGACGTCAATTTGCTGGTGTCCGACGCTGCTACCCGCCAGGACGGCCAGCTTTTCTTCGACATTTTCACAACAGACGGTTTCGTCGGCGACATGCTGTTGGTCAACCACCAGTACGCGCCGTTCATGAACGTGCTGCCGCGCAAGTATCGTTTCCGCATTTTGAACGCTTGCATGTCGCGGTTTGTGCGGCTGGCGCTGGCCGATCAAAACGGCAACGTCGTTCCGTTCCAGATGATCGCCAACGACGGCAACCTGCTCGTCAATCCCGTCAACTTGAGTGCGTTGGAAGAACAGGGTGTTGCTGAACGCTATGACATTGTCGTCGATTTCTCGCGGTTCGGCTTTGGCTCCAAGATCCGTCTCGTCAATATCCTGAGACAAATCGACGGCCGTTTGCCCGCCGGATCGGTTTCCATGTCCAACGCAATCGCCGGTGTTCCAGATGATCCGGCCGTGGGTCCGCTACTGGAATTCCGCGTTGTCGGTTCTATTCAGAGTGTCGATGACCCGACTAAAACCAATACCGGCGCACCAAGCGCTGTTATCAAGCCACTGAACGGCGGCCTGCCGCTGACAACGCAAATTCCGATCCAAGCGCCGGTGCGCGAACGTGTTGTCGAATTCGGGCGGGTGAATAACGGAGACTCTCGCAATCCGTTGACCGGCCAGTGCACGCCGGGTTGCCCAGCCGGACAGCCGTTCCCGTGGACCATCAAAGTCAACGGTCAGGCTGCTCATTCGATGAATGCCAACAGAATTTCGCTGCTGATCCCAAAGCCCGGCGAAATCGAGCACTGGACCTACATAAACGGCGGTTCCGGATGGGATCACCCGATCCACTTGCACTTTGAAGAGGGCGTCACGATGGACCGGCCGGGCGGCTCAATTGGGCCGACTGAAAAAATGGTCCGCAAAGACGTTTGGCGTTTACGGCCGGGTGGCAAAGTCAAATTCCAGGTGCAGTTTGGAGAGTATGGCGGTTCCTATGTGAACCATTGCCACAACACGGTGCACGAGGACTTTGCCATGTTGCTGCGCTACCAGATTCTTGGCGACAGTGGTCCGCAGTTGACCGTCACGCCGACCCCGAACCCTAGCCTTGATGGCGTGACTTTCACGACGCCGGATATTCTTCCCGAGGGTGATCCGCGTCCGAAAGTCTAGATCTTTGGACGATGCCCGCATGCATGGTGGGGAGCGATTGAAGCTCCCCACGACATTTTGAGAGCGATAGAGAGATAGAATGCGCCGCTGGCTGATTTTGATTATTGCCTTTTTGATGCCAGCAGCCATCGGCGCCGCGTTGTCCGTTAAACGCGAATCTCCACAAATCCCGGCGGCGCACTCGCCTTGGCGTGACGGATACGTACCCAATGTTCCCGTGCAAACTCAAGACGGCAAGACGTTCACGTTCTATGACGACCTGATCAAAGGCAAGATTGTCGTCGTCAATTTCATCTTTACCGGCTGTTCGCAGTTATGTCCGTTGACCACGGCGCGGCTTGCGGAAGTTCAGGCAGAGTTAGGCGATGCCGTTGGCCGCGATATCTTCTTCTATTCAATTTCACTCGATCCGCTGAACGACACGCCCGCAGCACTTAAAAAATTCGCAGACGGCTTCAAAATTGGCCCGGGCTGGATGTTTTTAACCGGCCAGCCCGATGACATGAAACTCATTCGCGAACGGCTGGGTGAACGCAGCCGTGATATCGGCGAACATCAGGCACTTGTCATATTGGCGAATGATAAGACTGGCGAATGGGGCAAGGACTCTGCAATGTCGGACACCGCGCATTTGGTGCAGACCATTCGCGGGCTCGATCCCGTGTGGCGCGACATGCCGCAAACTGTGTCTGCAAATCTCAACGGCGCAAATCTTAATGGCAATGACACCGTAACCTTCAAGAATGTGACGGGTCAGGCGTTGTTCCTGAAAGCCTGCTCGTCATGTCACACGATCGGCAAAGGCGACAAAATCGGTCCCGACCTTGCCGGCGTCACGGCGCGCCGCGATCGCAGCTGGTTGACGCAATTTATTACGCGCCCTGATAAAATGCGCGACACTGGAGACGCGATCGCCCTCGAACTCTACGAAAAATATAATCGGGTGATGATGCCCTACCTCGGTCTTTCGGATGCCGACGCCGAGGATGCATTGAGCTACATCGAAGGCGAGACAGCGGCCGCTAAAACAACCGCAGCGAAGTAGGTGCCGCAGCTTCGTCCGCCGCGT
>JAYUCQ010000504.1:0-2986 GCA_043740265.1 Hyphomicrobium sp. | reverse complement strand
CGCATTACCTGCCGGAAGGCGTAAATGATGCCGAGCATCAAGACGCCGATGATCAGCCCGTTGAGACCCGGGTTGGTCAGCAGCGAGCGCTTCAATTGTTCGAACAGGATCGCTGCCAAAAACACGACGAGCGTCAAGAAGATGAGCATGCGCAGCAAAAACACGCCCGGCGGCGTCAGGCGGCGTGCGGTGGGCGCAAGGCCAATCTCCCCTTGGCGTGATTTGGCCATTTGGTCCCTCCGGAAACGTCCCAATTTTTTATATCGCGCGTTCTAACGCGTGTTCATGGCGCGTCTTCTTGGGCCAAAGCATAGCCCAAGGCCCGGCCCAGGAAAACCGGCAAGATAAAACCGGCAAGATCATGACCGGAACGGCCCGAATGGCCCAATTGCGCGATGAGATCATGCGCAGCACAAGCTAATTAACGCTTCGCGGGCTTGTCGGCCACGAACGGCAACAGCGCCTTGTGCATCTGGATGTTGGCTGCGATGACGTCGCCCGTTTCCAGCATCGTGTCGGCGCCGTCAAGCCCAGTAACGATGCCGCCAGCTTCCCGCACAATGACGATACCCGCCGCCATGTCCCAGGGTTTCAAGTTGCGCTCCCAATAGCCGTCGAAGCGGCCAGCGGCGACGAAGGCGAGATCGAGTGCCGCCGATCCCGTGCGGCGGATGCCGGCGACTTCCTTCATGACGGCTTCCATTTCCTTCAGGAAGCGCGGATGGCCATCGCGGCCGCGATGCGGAATGCCCGTCGTCAGCAGCGCGTCGGCCAGCGTCTTGCGGGCGGCAACGCGCAAACGGCGATCGTTCATGTACGCGCCCTTGCCTTTTTCGGCGGTGAACAATTGATCGCTCGCCGGATTGTAAATCACGCCAGCTACCATTTGGCCCTCGCGCTCCAAACCAATGGAGACAGCGAACATCGGGTTGGAATGCAAAAAGTTTGTGGTGCCATCCAGCGGATCGACGATCCAGCGGTGGGTGGTGTCGGCACCGTCGGTAACGCCGCTTTCTTCCATCAGGAAGCCGTACTCCGGACGCGCCTTGTTCAATTCGCGGAAGATGATGTCTTCGGCTTTGGTGTCGGCGATCGAGACGAAATTGGCTGGGCCCTTGATGGAGACTTGCAGCTGTTCCACCTCGCCGAAATCGCGGATTAAACTGCGCCCGGCTTTGCGGGCGGCGTTGATCATGACGTTGAGTGTAGGCGACACGTTTGAGGTCACAGCAAAAATCCGGAAGGGTCAAAGAGCAAGGCATAAGGCGAAGAAAGAAGGCTAAGCGGGCTTGCTAACCCCGAACGCTTGACGGCGCAAGGGCAGCGGACACATAGCAGCACGACGTGGTGAAAATCCTCTATATATATCGTCATTCCCGCGTCACTCTCCCCACAACGTCATCCCGTCGTCGAGTGAGCGACAACGCCGCAGCTTCAACCTACCGCCGGTTCCAATGTGCCGAGAACGCTCACCAATAAAATCACCAGACAACCGAGCACCTGCTCTGCCAGTACGTGCTGGCGTAGTTTCACGGTTGCGACACTCGTTGCGCCGGCATCCGCTTCACGTGCGCCCATGCTCAATGCTGGCACCAGCCAGAAGCGGTTCGCGGCGGCGAGAGCGAGCATCACTGTAAAAATACCAAGCTTCACAAGTAGCAGCCGTCCGTACGGCGTACCAAAAAGATTAGAAACGTTGCCAACCAAAAACCAACTGTTGATCAGTCCCGAAGCGACGAGCACGGCAACTGCAATCGTGCCCATGCCTGAAAACCTCGTCAGCACATCGCGCGCCGTCTCCGCCTCCGTTGTCAGCACATAGCCGAGACTTACCAGTCCGCCCAGCCACGCGCCCGCTGCCAGCAGGTGCGCTGCATCGGCGGCAATGTGGATTGTATGATCCATTCCATCACTCAGCATTGTGTGTCCCGTGCCCGCCAATGTTGCCAGCAACGCTGCCGCCAGCACAGTTAGGAACATCCAGTTGGGTGCCGTTTTTGAGACCAGATAATAAAATCCAGTGGCGGCCACAAGCAGCGCACTCAAACCCAACCGCACCGACCACACCCGGCCAAAAGCGGTGTCGTAGAGCACCGAATGCAGCGCATCAGGGTCCAAGGCCGCATCGAGCGACCCTGACATTTTCGCGGTTACCAAATGAAACCAGAGGCACGCGGTCAGAAACGCCGCGACAGCCGCGCCGAACAGCAGCTTCCCGCTCCAATTTTTGAGCCGGGTTGGAAGCGGTGCATTCGGGGCCCGATAGGCATAGAGAGGAAACAGCGGCACGCCAAAAAGCAGCATCACGGCCGCATAGTGCAAGGCGCGGGCAGCGATCAGCCCGGCGTCAAGCATCAGTGTTTGACCGTGAAGGAATACGTCCCCTCGACGCGGTGCGTATCATCCGTTACCGCGTGCCACTTCACGCTGTAGATCCCGTCCGCCAGCGCTGCGGGCAGCGGTACAACCATTTGCTTCTTGTCGGCTGGGTCGGCGGCAGCCGTGCCGGTTTCGATTTTCTGCCCGTCTTGCGATTTCACTTCAACGCTTGAAAATTTTGCGATCAGGCCTTCGTTGAAAGTCATCCGCAATTCTTTGGGCGATGCCGCGACAACACTATCCGCCGCTGGAGTGGCAACAGTCAGCTTGGCATGAGCCAGTGCCGCAGTGACGGTGAAAGTGACGGCAAAAAAGCACGAAGTGATCATGCTCATCGCAGTTAACGCTGTGCGTCCCATCGAAGTCCTCATTTTGCAATTTTCAGATCGGTGCGGTTCGGAATTTTAGCGCGGCGCCGTGGCGGCGAAAAGGCCTGTGCGGTCAGGTAAACTGTGGCGCGCAATTATCCCAACAAAAAGGCGGAAGAGCATCTCTGCTCACCCGCCGCCCACACTTCCGACCATACAAATAACCTCGCACAGGAGCGTCACGCTGTCGAGAAAAACCTATGGTTACTGACGAAAATGAACGTTCATTTTGGTTGTGC
>JAYUCQ010000503.1:0-7266 GCA_043740265.1 Hyphomicrobium sp. | reverse complement strand
CCTGACGCTCGCCTACCTGATCTTTGGGCCTACCGGTACAGATCGGCTCGCGTTGGCGGCAGCGCGGGTGGCCGTTTGGCGGACTTTGACGCCAAAGTTTGAAACAAGCGCAGCGTGCCGCGCGAGAACGACAGGCTGACTCCGGCCAGATATGCCACCCAGATGCGATATTTTTCTTCGCCAACGAAAGCGATAGCCTGTTCCTTGTTGGCGGTTAGGCGCTCGCACCAGAGCTGACACGTGCGGGCATAATGCAGGCGCCAGCCTTCAACGTCGTGCACCTCGAAGCCGGCGCGTTCCATCGCCACAACCGAATGCCCGATGTCGTCCAGCTCACCGCCGGGGAAAATATATTTTGCAATCGCCTTCTTCTCAGGCCGCATGCGGGCTTTCAGCCAGGACTTACTATCCCGTGGCGCGCGCCGCGAAATCGCGTGATTGAGAAACAGCCCGTCTTCCGACAACAGCGAGCGCACCTTATCCATATAGGCCGGAATGTTCTTCAAGCCGATGTGCTCGTACATACCGATGGACGCAATCTTGTCGTAGGTGCCGGTAACGTTGGAATAGTCAATCAGCTCGAACGTCACCTGGTTTTCAAGGCCGAGGCGTTCGACTTTTTCACGCGCGAACTCGAGCTGCTCTTGCGACAACGTGCAACCATGCGCCGTAACGCCATAATTTTTTGCGGCATGACACACGAGGCCGCCCCAACCCGATCCAATGTCCAGCATCCGGTCACCGGGTTTGAGGCGCAGTTTGCGGCAGATCATTTCGAGCTTGTCGGATTGCGCCTGCTCAACGCCGTTCGCCCAATCGGTGTAATAGGCGCACGAGTAGACCATCTCGGGATCGAGAAAAAGCGCGTAGAAATCATTTGAGAGATCGTAGTGAAACTGAATGAAATCCTTGTTGTCGGCGGTCTTGCGGTTTTTGCCCGTGATGTCGCCAGAAAACCCTTGGGCGTAGCGGTCAACATCCGCCTTGACGAGCAGAAACGGCGACAGCTTCACCAATAGCTTAGCGATGTCGCCGGCTTTCAGTTTGACAGACTTGCCGCCGCTTTGCAGTTGCCGGCCGAAGTCAATCAGCGTGCCTCCGGAAAAATTGATGCCCTTCTCGACGTACTGGCGGATGATGGTATCGAGCGTCGGCTTGCGCAGAATTGTGCCGATGACACCGGGCGACGAAATGCAGATTTCGAGCCCGCCGGTTGGAGCCTTGCCAAGCGGTAAGCGGGTTCCATCCCACAACCGCACCCAAGCGTTGAGGTCAAGCTTTTGCGCAACATCGCGCACAATACCGCGCACGGCTTCCAGTTGCTTCTCATCTGATGTCGCCATATCAACCCGTCTATTATCCCGCCGCAACATGCGCGCCCGCCGCGGCCATAGCGCATTTGAGTGCCCCCGTCAGCACTTGCACGTTTGAAATCACGCGGCCTTGCGAGCTTCGCCGACTTTGGCGCTTTCCATGATCGCCGCAACGCCCATGCCGCCCGCAGTGCAAACCGAGATCAAGCCGCGGCCACCGTGGATGGAGAGCAGCTTGGCGAGGTTGGCAACAATGCGAGCGCCGGTTGCCGCAAACGGATGCCCGAACGCGAGGCTTGAGCCCATGACATTAAGCTTGGTCCGGTCGATGGACCCCAGCGGCTGATCCTTGCCGAGAAATTTTTTGCAGTAGGCCGGATCTTCCCAGGCCTTCAGCGTCGCCAGAACCTGCGCCGCAAAGGCTTCGTGAATTTCGTAAAAATCAAAATCCTGCAGCTTCAAGCCCGCGCGATCGAGCATTTTCGAAACCGCGATCGTCGGCGCCATCAGCAAGCCTTCACCGGCAACGAAGTCGTTTGCTGCATGCTGCGAATACGTCAGGTACGCCTGCACCGGAATACCGTGCTTGGCCGCCCACTCTTCCGACGCCAGCAGGACGCACGACGCGCCGTCGGTCAGCGGCGTTGAATTGGCGGCCGACAAGCTGCCACGCTCGGACTTCTCAAAGGCGTTCTTCAGCGTTGCCAGCTTTTCACGGCTCATATCCTCGCGCAGATTGTTATCGCGATAAACGCCGGCGCACGGCACGACCAGATCGTCCATGTATCCGGATGCATAGGCGGCGGCAGCTTTCTTGTGGCTTTCAAAAGCCAGCTTGTCCTGCTCGGCGCGGGGAATATGCCACTCCTGCGCCATCAGTTCGCAGTGCTGGCCCATAGAGAGCCCGGTGCGCGGTTCGGCGACCGTCGGCGGCTGCGGTGTCAACTCGCCTGGCGCAAAGCCTTTGAAGACTTTCAGCTTATCAAGCGCTGTTTTTTGCTGGCCGACATCGACGAGGCGCTTGGAAAACTTCTTGGAAAAAACAATCGGCGCGTCCGACGTCGTGTCGGACCCAACGGCGATGGCGCTCTCGATTTCGCCCGTCGCGATCTTGGCTGCCGACATCATCGCCGCCTGTAGACTGGTGCCGCAAGCTTGCACAAGCGTGACGCCCGGCGTTGATGTTGCGAGCTTCGTCGATAAGACAGCCTCGCGCGCCAAGTTGAAATCTTTGGTATGCGATACGACCGCGCCACCGACAACCTCGTCGATATGCTGGCCCTTCAGTTTGAATTTATCGACGAGCCCATTTAGCGCCGCCGCCATCATGTCCTGGTTCGACAAATCGGCATAAAGCGTGTTCGAGCGGCAAAAAGGAATGCGCGAGCCGCCAAGAACAGCCACGCGGCGAAGGGTGCCCGTCATTTCCCAGTCTCCAATTTCAAGTCTCCAAATTATTCCGCAGCCGCGCGCGTTTCAGACGTGCTGGCTTTCGAATTGTTGGCGTTGTAGTGCAAAGGCCCGCCGCGGAACGGCGCGAAGCC
Organism: Hyphomicrobium sp.; assembly: GCA_043740265.1. Lineage (GTDB taxonomy): Bacteria > Pseudomonadota > Alphaproteobacteria > Rhizobiales > Hyphomicrobiaceae > Hyphomicrobium_B. Next base: position 4,409 of record JAYUCQ010000503.1, on the reverse strand, counting down.
GGTGCCAAAGATCATGCCGGCATCGACCAGATCGGCGCTTTCGACAACACCTTCGTCCAGCGCCTTTTGCGATTCCGTGACCAGAGGTGCAACCAGTTCGCGGCCAAGCTTCTCCAGTTCGGATTTTGAAAACTCGGCACCCGACTTCACCGGCTTGCCGTCCTTCCAAACATAGAACCCTTCGCCGGTTTTCTTGCCCAAACGGCCAGACGCCACCAGCCGGTCGAGCCTTGAACCCTCGCTCGATTCGCCACCGAGAATTTTAGCAACGTGGGCGCAGACGTCGAGCCCGACACTATCAGCCAGTTCGATCGGCCCCATCGGCATTCCGAAAGTCCGCGCCGCTTCATCGATCTTGTCTTTGTCTTCACCCGCCTCAAGCCGTTTCATGGCTGCAAACATGTATGGCGTCAGCACTTTGTTGACGAGAAATCCCGGCACGTCTTTCGTGATCAGCGGAAATTTGTCGATCGCGGTGACGAATGCCGCGCCTTTTTTGACTTCTTCGTCGCGGGTTTTGGCGCCGCGCACCACTTCCACCAGCGGCATCTGCGGAACCGGCGAGAAAAAATGCAGTCCGATCAGGCGGCCCGGGTCTTTCATCGGCTGCGAAATATCTTCGAGCTTCAGCGACGACGTATTGGTTGCCAGAACCGCGCCGGGCTTGATCTTGGTCTCGAGGTCAGCAAACAGCTTTTGTTTGATGTCGAGGCGTTCGACAATGGCTTCGATGATCACGTCGGCACGCGCGATGCCCTTGCCTTCGGGGTCGGCTATCAAGCGTGTCTTGGCAGCAGCCTTTAAGGGCCGCGTCTTGAACTTCCGGCCGAACAGCTTGGCTTGCGATTTGACGCCTTTATCAAGCTGATCGGCGTTGATGTCTTGCAGCGTCACTTCCATTCCAGCGGCAACGCAGACGCCGGCAATATCGGCGCCCATCGTACCGGCGCCAATGACATGCACGCGCTGCGGTTTCCAGCCAAGGCCTCTGGGTGCCTGCGCTTTCAGAAGTTCCGTCAGCCTGAAGACGCGGCGCAAATTGCGCGACGTATCGGAGACCATCAGCGGCGCGAAAGCCTTCGTTTCGGCAGCCTTCATGGCATCGAGATCGCCGCCCTTGTCGTCAAACAAATCAATCAGCGCGAAGGGTGCCGGATAATGATCTTTGCGTGCCTTCTTCAACGTTTCGTCGCGCATCTTTTTTGCCAGGAACCCGCGCGCCGGCCATTTTGTCAAAAGCATCTTGGCAGCGCCTGCAGGTGCCGAACGCCGGTTCTGCAGGACAGCCTTGCGCGCGGCCCAATGCAACTCGCCAGGACTTCCAACCAGCTGATCTATAAAGCCGATGCCCTTTGCGGCAGTGGCGCGGATCATGCCGCCCGTCAACATGTTCTGCATCGCGGCCACGGGGCCAACCTGTTTGATCGAGCGGGCGGTGCCGTTGAAGCCTGGAAAAATCCCGAGTTTGACTTCCGGAAAGCCGACACGGGTCGCGTCATCGCGCGTCGCAATTCTGTAGTGACAGGCGAGAATGAGTTCCAATCCACCACCAACGCACGCGCCGTGAATGGCCGCGACCACCGGAACCGGCAAGCGCTCGATCCGGTCCAGCATGGCGTTGACCGGCTTCAAGCTGTCGATGACCTGCTGCTCGGTCGTGAAATTTTCAAACTCACGGATATCGGCGCCGACGATAAAGTTTTTGTCTTTGCCCGACATCACAACAAGACCGCGGATAGACCTGTCGCGAGCGCCAGTCTCAACCGCTTCGACGATGGCCTGTAACTCTTCGATTGGGCGGCGTCCGAGAGAATTGGCGCTCTCGCCTTCCCTGTCAAAGACGGCCCAGGCAATGCCTTCACCGTCGACGCTGTAGCGCCAGTCCTTGAGTTGTGACGTATTGAGTGACATCGGAAAACCTCGGTCCTACTTCAAACTTTATGGCAAGCACTAAGAGCGAGCACTATGTAGCCAGACTTACTCAGCCGCCATCGGCTCTTTGCCGCGCACGTTGTGGCCGAGCGCGACGTAGTTCGGTTTCAGTTCCGCCGGATCAAAATGATCGACGGCAATGACTTTGGCGACCAGACGTTCGACCTCGCGCAACTGATCGGCTTCGGCCGCCGTCAACACGCCCTTGGTCACCGCATCTGCAAACCAATCGATGCCGTGATAGCGGCGAACGACGCCGTCGCGGATCGCCTTTTCGAGTTTCTTCTCGACGGGTTCGGCGGCAATCACTTTGTCCAGCGTCACCTCAAGCAACCCGGTTGGATCGTTGACGTCCTTCGAGATAAAAATATCGCGGGTCAGCCGGTCGCGGACGACTCCGGGTTCAAGGACGTGCTTGGCAACTGTACGCCCCAGCGCGTCGGACGCCGGTTTCAACCGGCGGCCAAGCGGAAAAACGACGGCACGCATCAAGGGCCGGGCCCAGGTGGCTGGAAAATTGTCGATCGTGCCGCTCATCGCTTCTTGGAAACGGTAGAGGCCGTTCTGTGCAGCCAGCTCGACAATGTTGTGATCACCCTGCTGACGGCCGTCGTCGTCATAGCGTTTCAACACGGCCGACAGCATGTAAAGTTCAGACAACGCATCCGCCATGCGGCCGGTGATTTTCTGTTTCGTCTTTAACCCGCCGCCCAGCAGCGCCACCGTTAAATCCGCGACAAAAGCAAAAGACCGGCTGGCACGCGCGAGTTGGCGGTACCAGACCGACATGCGCTGCGCGTTGTCAGGGGCAGACGCCAATGCGCCGCCGGTGACGTTGTGGAAGAACGCGCCCGTGGCGTTCGACAGCGAAAAGGCAATGTGGCCGTTGAAGGCCTTTTCGAAATCATCAAGACCACGCTGGGCATCAGCGTTTTGTGCCGCTTGCACTTCCGAGTAGAGGTATGGATGCGAACGCAAGGCCCCTTGCGCGAACGTGATCAGTGTCCGCGTCAGAATGTTCGCCCCTTCAACGGTGATCCCAACCGGCACCATCTGGTAGGCGGATTGCAGATAGTTCGCCGGTCCATCACAAATGGCGCGGCCGCCGTGAATGTCCATCGCGTCGTTGACGGCACGGCGCATTTTCTCGGTTGTCTGATATTTCATGAGCGCCGAGATGACCGACGGCTTCTCACCGCGCGAGACCATCGAGGCCGTCATGGCGCGCGCGGCTTCGTTGACGTAGGCCGTCTCGATGATACGGACTAGCGGCTCTTCGATGCCTTCCATGCGCGAGATGGGCAATCCAAATTGCTTGCGGATGCGGGCATAGGCCGATGTCACACGCAGCATCGTCTTAGCCCCCGCGGTCGCCGACGACGGCAGGGAAATCGCGCGCCCAGCGGAGAGGCACTCCATCAACATGCGCCAGCCTTGACCAGCCATCTTGTCGCCGCCGATGACCCACTGCATCGGGATGAAGACGTCGGTACCCCAGTTGGGACCGTTGGGAAACGCAGCGCCTGACGGCAAATGCCTGCGGCCAATGTTGACGCCCGGGTGATTGGCCGGAATAAGCGCCAGCGTAATGCCGACGTCCTCGCCCTTGCCCAGCATTTTGTCTGTGTCAAATAGCCGGAAGGCCAAGCCCACCAATGTCGCCTTGGGTCCAAGGGTAATGTAGCGCTTGTCCCACGAGAGACGGATGCCAAGCGTTTCCTTACCCTCGAACATGCCCTTCGTAACATAGCCGATGTCACGCATTGTCGCCGCGTCGGAACCCGATGTCGGCCCGGTCAAAGAGAAACAAGGCACTTCATCGCCCCTTGCCAAACGCGGAAGAAAATAGTGCTTCTGTTCGTCGGTACCGTATTTCTCAATCAGTTCACCCGGCCCAAGCGAATTGGGCACCATGACGATGGTGACGACATCGGGCGACCGCGATGCAATCTTGCCAAGGATCAGCGATTGCGCCTGGGCTGAAAAGCCGAGGCCACCGTGCTCCTTCGAAATTAACATGCCGAGAAAACCGTGCTTCTTGGCAAAGGCCCAGACAGGTTCGGGGATCTCGCGATTGGCGTGACGGATCTGCCAGTCGTCGATCAACTTGCACAGGTCTTCGGTTGGCCCGTCGAGGAATGCGCGCTCGGCTGCCGACAACTGGATCGGTGGGATAGCCTGCAGCTTGGCCCAGTCGGGCGTTCCAGAAAAGAGTTCGGCGTCAAAGCCGACGGTGCCGGCGTCCAAGGCTTGCGCTTCGGTGTCGGAGACCTTGGGCAAAATTTTCTGAACTTGCGCAAAGACGGGCGCGACAACGAACTGACGGCGCAGCGATGGAATTGAAAGGAGCGCCAAAGCGACAAACGGCAGCCATGCAATCGCTGACAAAATCAGCGACGGCTGACCTTGCTCACCGCCGGACAAAATTCCGCTCTGCCAGACGTATGTCAGCGCACCAACAGCGGCTGCCCATCCCC
>JAYUCQ010000502.1:0-7272 GCA_043740265.1 Hyphomicrobium sp. | reverse complement strand
GAATGATCAACTCTGGGTCATGAATGAGCGCACCCGCCAGCGCCACTTTCTGGCGCATACCTTTGGATAGTCCCTGACAGCGCGTATTGGCTTGTGGGCCAAGCCCTAGCACATCGATCAGTTCGCGGGCCTGGCGCTGGGCTTTAGCGGCGTCCATCGCCCACAATCCGGCAACGAATTCGAGATATTCCATCGGGTCAAGCTTGTCGTAAATCATCGGCTCATCGGGCAGCCAAGCCATCACGGCTTTGGCGTCCACCGGATTTTTGCGGGCATCGATGCCGCAAATTGAAATTTCGCCTGCATCGGGCTGCAACAGCCCCGCAACCATGCGCAGTGTCGTCGTTTTACCGGCACCGTTGGGACCAAGCAGCGCGTAGAACTCACCGCGCGGGATAGTCAGCGAGAGCCCGTCGACGGCAGGTTTGGTGTACGTCTTGCGCAGGTTGTTGATTTCGAGGGCAGGCGCATTGGATCGCATAAGGGTACGCACCACAAAAACTAACAAGACGTAAAAATCGCCGTTGGAGCGGTCAACGCTAGCAAATGCGTGTTGAACAAACGTGAAGTGGGCGACCTCAATCCGCCTTTGACGCGGCACGTCCGCTGAAGCTGCCGTTTACGCCCCGTCTACGGCGCTTTGGGCGCCGGCGCGGTCTCAAGCGGCGGTGCGCCCGGAGGTGCCGGTGCAACAGGAGCCGCCGATACAGTCGCAGGCGGCAACGGCCCGGCTGGCTTGGCCACCGCTGGCTTCGGTGGCGGTTGCGTGCATGCCGCCTTGACCCGCTTTTCCGACACCTCGCGACCCTCGTTTCCGTAGCTCTTGCCAAAGGGCGTAAACGACAATTTGCTGAGTTTGTAGAGTTCGTTTGTAAACGTCGCCCCGCAGTCGAGCACGAACTGGTGCAGATCGGCCATGTGGCAGTTCTCAAGCTCTGGCTTGGGATCGGTATTGGCCAGCCGCGCGTCATAGGCTTTGGTCAAGCAGCGATCAACGTCCGACATGGCAGCCACAAGGCCATCTTGGAACTGGCCTTCGAGCGTTGAAATCATGTGTTCGCCGGTCACCTCGCGGATGGCGAAAATGTTCTGCATGATATTTTTATTCCACTCGACGTAGGCTTCGTCGTAGGCGCGTTTGCGAAAGCGGATTTCATCGAGGTCTGCGCCGCGCCGCAACGCTGACGACACCATGCCGGCGCGCGTGCGCCGCTCGTAGACAAGATGCACGAGGCTCTCGATCGATTGACGCCGTGCCTGATATCGCGCGTAGGTTTGTCCCAGCCATGCGCCAACGGACGCCGTAATGATGCCGTTCAGAACAGCGGAGAGAAGCGCGAAAGCGATAAGTTGCCGCCGCGTCAGACTTGCGCGCGTCAGTAGACCTAGTCCGCGAGTGGCCATAGTGCCCCCTCTGACCTTGCGCCGCGTTATCCGCCCGTCACGCTCATGTGGCGTGCAACCGCCGGCTTTTGTAACCGCCGGTCTATGATAAAATCGTGACCTTTGGGTTTACGCGAAATAGCTTCGACGATGGCTGCGTCCAGCAATGCATCATCGGGTGAAGCCCTGAGAGGCTTGCGCAAATCGGCGGCATCGTCCTGGCCGAGACACATGTAGAGCGTGCCAGTGCAGGTGAGGCGCACGCGGTTGCAGCTTTCGCAGAAATTATGGCTCAAAGGCGTGATGAAGCCGAGCCGCCCGCCGGTTTCTTTGACCCTCACATAACGCGCTGGGCCACCTGTGCGGTGGGGGCTGTCTTCCAGCGTGAAGCGATCCATCAGGCGGGCGCGCACAATGGAGAGCGGCAAATACTGATCCGTGCGATCTTCTTCGATTTCGCCCAAGGGCATTGTCTCGATCAACGTAAGATCGGCATTCCGCCCGTGCGCAAAGCGTATCAGGTCTTCGATTTCGTGTTCGTTGACGCCCTTGAGCGCCACGGCGTTGATTTTGACTTTGAGCCCCGCAGCATCGGCGGCATCGAGGCCGCGAAGCACAACGGAGAGATCGCCCCACCGCGTGATGGTTTTGAACTTGGCGGGATCGAGTGTGTCGATTGACACGTTGACGCGCTTGACGCCCGCGGCCTTCAGATCACGCGCATGCTTTTCAAGCTGACTACCGTTCGTCGTCAACGTCAGCTCTTCGAGCGCGCCTGTTTCGAGGTGGCGGCCAAGCTGTTGGAACAGCCACAGGATGTTCTTGCGCACCAGCGGTTCGCCACCGGTAATGCGCAGCTTCTTGACGCCCCGGCGGACGAAAGCCGAGCACAACCGGTCCAACTCTTCGAGGCTGAGCAAGTCCTTCTTGGGCAAAAAAGTCATATGCTCCGACATGCAATAGACGCAGCGAAAATCACAGCGGTCCGTTACCGATACGCGCAGATACTCTATGCCCCGGCCAAAGGGGTCGATGAGCGGGGTCGTCTGTACGGCACGGGCGTTGGCGCCGGTCATTGCGATCGTGTCTCCTTGCATCACGAATGTCGTTTCATATCGGGCCGCCTGCCGTCAAGGGCAAGGGCACCTATGAGTGATCAGCCCTGCTATTCCAACCAGAAATGGCGTCTCGGCGACGCCAAATAGGGTGTTGTGGCCGTTCCGCCCGAAGGTGCTGGCTCCGCCAACTCCAAAATGCGCTTCTTAACCTGGTCCGCAGTTAAGTCAGGCTCGACGGCCTGAAGCCGTGCTGCCAGAGCTGCCACGCGGGCCGCTGCGATTTCTGCGCCGGATATGTCGCTTTCGCCGCTGCCAACCAGAAAGCCGCCGGTCGAAACGTCGATCTCCGCAAATGATGGAGCGGCGGTGGATCCGGATTTTGCTGAGTCTGCCGCAACGATGATGAGATTGGGTTCTTTGACAACAAGCGCGGCGACGGCTGCGTCTGCAACAGACGCGATAAAAAATTTTCTGGTGAAGTGTCGAGCTGCTGCCGAAACCAAAGCCGCTTCATTTTTGTCAGAGATGGGTTTTGCAATCAGGCTGATTTTTGCGGGTGTTCCGGCAGCGTACCCGATTGCACGGCCTGCAATTGCTGCGTTCGTCATGTCGGCCCGGACAACAACCAACGTTGCGGTTTGACCTTCACCCGTTACGATTTCCGCAATCGCGGTGCCCGAGCATGTGCAGAATGGCCGCCGGTCATCATCGGTAAAGTCATAACCAATAATCTCGCCTTCACCGTCGCGCGCCAGCATTTGCGCGAGGTGGGTCTGCGTATAGTCGATGCCGCTCCCGATAATTGCGACCGGGGTGCCACCTGGGTCGCGGCCCGGTGGTACAGGCGGATCCAACGGCGCTGCGCTGACGGATTGAATGGCCAACATCACCAACAATCCAATCGCCCAAGCAAGAATATTGGAGTGGTTGGCGTGCATCGCTGAATTGGTTCCTTGCGGCAGTTGCGGCAATCACGGCATAAGACATGCCGCGAAACAAGCGGATCGAGTGTGGTTCTTGCAAAACTGCGACCGATCTACCGGGCGCGCGGGCCGAATTTACGTGTTACGAAGCCCACCATGATCTCTTCCTTGCGCCGCAATGCCATCCCCCTCATCGTCGCCACCGCGCTGTTCATGGAAAACCTGGACGCGACGGTGCTGGCGACCTCACTCCCCGCGATCGCCAAAGACTTGGCTGCAAACCCCATCCATCTCAAACTGGCCTTGACGACTTATCTGCTGGCACTTGCCGTATTCATTCCGGCGTCCGGGTGGATGGCGGATCGCTTCGGTGCGAAAAATGTCTTTCGCGCCGCGATGGTCGTGTTTGCGGCTGGATCAATTGCCTGCGCGCTCTCGACCGGGCTCTGGTCGCTGGTCGCAGCCCGCGTGCTGCAAGGCATTGGCGGCGCTATGATGGCCCCAGTTGGCCGTCTCATTGTTTTGCGCACGATCCCAAAATCGGAAGTCATTGGCGCTATTGCTTGGCTGACAATCCCGGCGCTTGTCGGGCCTGTACTCGGTCCGCCACTTGGCGGCTTCATTACCACGTACTTCGACTGGCGCTGGATTTTTTGGATCAATATTCCGGTGGCACTTGCCGGCGTTGCGCTCATCACCCGGTTTATTCCGGACGTCCGCGAGGATGGCACGCGCCAGTTTGATCTGACCGGGTTTCTGCTCATCGGCCCTGGTCTATCCCTCTTTCTAACCGGCGCAACGCTGATGGGGCTCGGCCTCATGTCGCGCGACATGGTGCTGGCGCTAACATTCTCAGGCGCCGCATTGCTGGCGAGCTATGTCTGGTACGCCTTGCGTGCTGACAACCCGATCATAGATTTGCGCTTGTTGAAGTTGCCGACATTTCGCGTCGGCGTGGTCGGCGGATTTCTGTTCCGGCTCGGCCTGGGTGCCGGACCATTCCTTTTGCCGCTGCTGTTTCAGACCGGCTTCGGCATGACGCCGTTCCAGTCGGGCATGATGACCTTTGCAACCGGCGTTGGTGCGATGTTCATGAAAACGCAAGCTGCGACCATTCTCAGGCGCTGGGGCTACCGGCGCGTGCTGGTGGTCAACGCTTTGATTGCGGCAACCTTCACCGCCGTCCCCGCGCTGTACACGGCCGCAACACCGCCGCTTTTGATTACGGTGCTGTTTTTGATTGGCGGGCTGTCGAGATCTTTGCAGTTCACGTCCATCAACACGCTCGCCTATGCCGACGTGCCGCCGGAAAGGCTCAGCCGCGCCACCAGCTTTGCCGCTGTCGGACAAGAGCTCTCGGGCTCCGTTGGCGTTACGATTGCTGCGCTGGGGCTCGAAGTCATGCAGCAGCTGATGGGCGGCGGCGACATCGATCCGGAACATTTCCCGCCGGTCTTTATTTTGATCGCATTGATCTCGGCGGCGTCGGCGCTGATGTTCTCTCGCCTGACCGCCGATGCCGGTAGCGCGCTGCTGACCATGCCGCGCGACAAAGATAAAGACACCGCCCAGGAAACCGCCGACGCAGCGTCCGGGCATATCTGAGGTGCTCAGCAAATTGTTAACTGCCAAGGTGTTGAGTTAGCCAACGCGATCGCCATCGCCATCGCTGTCGCAAGCATGATCAGATCGTCCCAAGTGTGCGGTGATTTCGCTTCGGCGAGCATCAATCCAATCGGGAAGGCAATCGATGAGGCGATGATCGGCGCGGCCGGCATGGCAGAACACCACGACTGCAACCAGTGCCGTCAGGAACACGCAGGCGCCGCAGCAACTGATCTGTTTCACGATGTGAGCCGTTAGGAACAATCATCGGACCTGTAGCTTTGGCAACCCCGAAGCTTTTCGGCCAAATCTGCTGATTGCACTCTGGTGGGAATCCGCCGTGTAGCGCTCTGTAGGACCGGTGAAATTTGATACATCTGCTGAAGGTCGTTGTGCCCGATGCACTTAGGCACAGCAGGAAGGATTGGCCGAAGTCGAGGCGGGTCGTCCGCGGCGGCATATCTTAATGGATGGATCCAAATGCAAAAGTTGATCGCGAACGCATGGAATTACATATTTGATCATGAGGTTAGTCCGCTCCGGCACATTCCTGATGTTGCCACGCGGCACATGATCTTGCAGATTTTGGGGTGGATGTGGGCCGTCTCTTTTTCAGTAGCAATCGGAAGTTATGCGCTACTCCCTGCAAGTTTAGTGGGTCACATCGTCTTGATTGCAGCGGCAGCAATTACAGCATCGACCTACACGGCTGCCGCAAACAAGCCGGGATTATTCAGATCGGGCTCGGGTCGCCGCCGTGACAGTGAGCATGAATAGGATCGATCACATCTCGGTTCTGGTTGCGAGGTCGCGTAAAATATTCGCACGGTCGTGCTGATCGGCTTGCCTGAATTATTACTCCAAATCCTCATTCAGCCCGCGTAGTGCGGATCGAACACAGCGAAGAAATGGAGGGGCGGTTAGCGGCCCTCTGCACTTGGGACGCGTAATCCGCCGAGCCTCGGCAAAGAACGGTGCAACATCTCGCTTGCGGTCGGCGGGTTATGGCTCCGCCCAGTGCAGAGGCGGAACCTAACCCGCCCTACAAATCGTGCCAGCAACATCCGCTCCGGGTCAAAGCAGCAGTACCATCTGCCAACCATCCAGCCGTGGCGGTGATGCTCGCAACGCCCACCCCCCAATGCAAAATCGCCCGGAGACATGTGTCTCCGGGCGATTGGGTTTGTTCGTACTTGAAGGCAGTTACTAAGCCGCCTTCGCCTTGCGGCCGCCCTTGACGGCGCGAAGCCGGGTTGCAGCAACTTTAGCTGGTTGAGCTACGGCCACTTGAGCCACCGGCTCGCCACCGCGGGCTAAGATCTTGACCGTGACGTCGCGGGCCGAGAAGGCTTCGCGAAGCACTTCAACACAACGCTGCGGCTTTGACACGCCGCCCATGAACACGTCGAAGGCGGCAAAGCCGGTCTCCGAACGCGCCTGGACGGAAATGTGGCCGTCGTCGAGTACAGCCGCGCCCGAGACGTCGCCGTCAGCGGCCGCGCGCAACAAGTGGACGTGAGCCAAGCGGATGCCGGACACGTCGGCGCAACGCTTTAGCGTCCGCTCGATGTGCTTGACGTCATCCAGGCGCTTGGCGCCGTAGAGATCGATAATAACGTGGTAACCTGCATGTCTGACGCTACTTGCCGTGGAACGGACTGTAGTCTCGGCGACAGACTCAACGTGCGAAAAATCTTCCTTTTGGGCGGTGCTTGAACGAGTCAAGTCCATCCCCAATTGGAAGAGGGTGTCATTAAAGGCCATTTGACCCTCCCCAACCAGTAGACAGCTGTTGACTCGCCCGCTCCTTGCCTCTTCGGTTTTGGAAAACCTCGACCAGTTGGCAGGTGGACAGACGAGAGCAGATGCATATGAGGCCAACACCCCCCCTGCGCAAGAGTTTTTTCCCCCGTGCCCAAAATTTTTTTTGTTCTGGCTTTACCAGGATTTAACACCGCTTTGCCGCACCTGTTTCCAGCGCGTTTTGTGACGCCGGTTTGACGCACGAATTTCGCCGCCGCGATGAGCGATGCGAAGAGCCGTCAGAGGCCGGAAATAGGCCCCTATTGCGGCTTCAGGAACTTGTTGAGCAGATCTTTGGCGCTCGACGTTGATCCGGTTGTGCCATCGCCAGACTTCTTGCCGAGCAGATCGTTGACGATCTGTCCGGCGTTCTTGCCTTTGAACTGTTTGCCGATCTCTTTGACCGCTTCGAGGGCCTTATTGGGGTCTTTGAGAACGCCGCCGAGATCAGGTTCGTATTTTACGCCGCTCCAGGGGCCACTGATTCGCACCGGTATCTC
>JAYUCQ010000501.1:0-7276 GCA_043740265.1 Hyphomicrobium sp. | reverse complement strand
GCAAGTATGATAGTTTTGCCAAGCGGCGGAAGCCGATCAGCTCGCGCACGATGAGCACGGTCAAGGCGAGCGCAATGATCGCCATCAAGCCGGTCGCAACCCACCCGACCCAGTCCTGCCGGGCAAGTGCCACCGAGACGAAGCGCGTGAACCACAGTCCGGCCGCCAGCGTCGCAAGAGACACCATTGCCGACAAAAGAACGCTGCCCCAACGGATGCCGCGATTGAGATCGTCTGCCGTCAAGGCGCGCGGTTGCACTTCATTGCGCCGCGACGTCATTGCGCCCGCGTCGGCAAAAACGTCGTCGGCCTCGGGCTGTATCGCCGGGTCGTCAATCGTGAACACACGCGGCGCACGCGGCGCGTCTGGTTTTAGTGACTCTATTTTCGGATCGCGCGTCATGTCAGATAGTCCGAAATCAAAAAGTCCAGAGCCCGGTCGAGGCGGATATGTGGAAGTGCAGCATCTCTGACACCCGGTTGCTTCGGCGGCAACTTCGGCGGCCGGAAACGGACCAGCGACAATGATCCGGGCTTGCCCGTCCGCGCCCGGTCTAAGGCTTCTGCCGGATCGGCCGGCAAGTCACCTGGAAAAATTGCGACCTCCTTGAGGCCATCGAAAACCGTGTCGCCGATGCGCTCGCCCTTCAAGGGAAAGCCTTTCAAGCACGGCAGCGTCTCGCCCCCGGATTTGACTTCAGCCTCCCGCGTCGCTCTGAGCGCTGCAATGGCCATCGCCGATACGCCCGCACCTTGTCCTTCCGCCCGTTGCAAACTGTCATCGACGACGCGTTTTAAAATCGCCGCCAGCCGGTCGTGATTGGCGGCGTTGAGGTGATCAGCTTTGGTTGCAGCAAAAAGTATCTTGTCAATTTTGCGCCCGGCAATCAACGACCACCAGGAATTGGCACCCGGACGAAAGACGTTGAGCACGCCGGTCATGGCGCGATCGAGTTCTGCGACTGCACCTGCGCCTTGATCGAGCGCGCCCAGAACATCGACGAGGACAATCTGCCGGTTGAGCCGGCTGAAATGCTCGCTGAAGAATGGTCTCACGACCTGCGCCTTATAGCTTTCGAAGCGACGCGCCATCATGGCTGCCAATGAGCCGCGCTGCGGTGACGTTCCCGCCATCAGCGCCATCGGAAAGAACGTCAGCAGCGGCGAGCCTTCGAGATCGCCGGGCAAGAGAAACCGCCCAGGTGCCAGCGTCGCCTGCGCGCCAGCGGATCGAAGCGCTCTCAGGTAATCGGTGTAGAGCTTGGTGCCAAAGAGAGCGATCTGCTCGTTTTCCGCCGCGCCCGGATCGGTGCCAGCCAGAAAATCCAGCCACGGCTTTGCCGCCGCCGTCCGCGCCGGATCAGCGGCCAATGCCAAAGCCTCGCTCGAGAAATCCTCATAGCTCTGATTGAGCAGCGGCAAATCCACCAGCCACTCGCCCGGATAGTCGACAATATCCAGATGCAGCTTTGAAAGTCCAAGCGCCCGCTTCAGCGCATTCTCCGGGCGGTATTCGATGGTAACGCGCAATTCCGAAATTCGCCGCGTGCTGTCGGGCCAGGCTGGAGGGTCAGCCATCAGCTCGTCGAAATGCGCCTCGTAGTCAAAGCGCGGCACGCTGTCGTCGGGTTGTGGTTCGAGATAGGCGCGGATAATCCGTCCGTCCGCATCGGGGGTGAAAAACGGCAGGCGTCCGCCGGTCACCAGATTGCGCACCAGCGCTGTGATGAACACAGTCTTGCCGGCACGCGACAACCCGGTCACGCCCAAGCGCACGGCGGGCGTTAAAAACTGGCCAAGGCGGGCCTGGACGTCTTTGAGGACGTCGTACGTGGTCAGTTCAGCCAAGGGCGCGCCAAATGAAGTAGGGGCCAAATAAAAGAGGGGACCGGAAGGTCCCCTTTAAGTGGCGCAAGACTACCAAAAGAACAAGTCGGGCAAAACAACAAGCCGGGCAAAACGATGTGCGGAGGCCAGAACTATTGGGTCCAGCGCTGCGGCGCAGACCACATCCAGCTGTTTAGCCGTAAAAGACGACGGCAAAGCCTGCCGCCATGACTGTCAGGCCCATCAGCATGATGGCGCCGCTGCGAAAGAATTCCGGCATGACATACTCTCCTTTGCCAGCCCAATCCCCGTGTTGGTATGCAATCTACGCCCGAAGCCTTGAATGAACTCTGAAGAGCGAATTCACCCGCCGTTCATGTTTGCTGCGAACGGGCGCCGCAATTGGGTAGGTGCACGGCTTGCGCGGAAAAAGCGCGACATTTAGAGCAGGCGCGGGGGCAAGTTTGTATACATGGTCGCGCAGCATTTGGCGCGTTGGGGCAAGGCATGGACGAAATTGATTTTGAGAACCCGTCATACATCCCGACAGCCGGAGAGTACGCCGCCTTTCTAGAAAGCAACAAAATCACCATTCTCGAACGCGATATTCTCCTCGTGCAATGGTCGGCCCCAAATCATTGCGCACGCAATGCTGTGATCGCTCAGGCACTGGGACAAACGTTGCTCGTGGTCAACGGCAGCTTTGGCCGATTAGGAAGCAAAATCATCACAGAGTTTGGAACGCAACTTCCGCCACGTGCACAAGTGAGTCACGCTCTTTCCTGGTTCGAGTATCATGAAGATGGCTTCTACTATTCAACGATGCACAAGCCTCTCGCAAAGGCGGTCCAGTCTTTACGATGGGGCGACGAGGCAACCAGGCGCTTCGGACAATTTTGGGTCGATTTTCAGTTCAAGAACCCAGAATATTGGGAAGGCCGGCAGCGAGAAGCCACTGCTATTCAACGCGCTCGTAATGGCCAAGCTCGACAGATGTGCATTGATCACTACGGACGTGCATGCTTCGTTTGCCGGTTTGACTTCGAAAATGCCTATGGCGCAATCGGCAGCGGTTTCATAGAAGTCCATCATTTGGAACCGGTTTCAGCCCGTTGCGATGGGCGGTACGCAATAGACCCGGTCAAAGATTTGCGACTCGTCTGCTCCAACTGCCATCGTATACTGCACCGGGGTGCTGAGATTGATATCGACGATTTTAAGTCGCTCGTTCAACACCGAAGGCTATGATTAGAACCACTTGTAGGTTGGGTTAGGCGGCCTGGCTATTTGAAATTCGCGCCACTATTTCTTCCGCCGTAACCCAACAACTTCGTGCCACGATTGACAGCATTCGAATTCCCCACCCGTCATCCCGGATGCGACTCCTTAGAAGTCTCTTTAGGGACGACGCAGCAATCCTATATTGGTGCAGCGCTGATCCGGGATCTTTTCACGGCGGCAACGATCCCGTGTCTGCGGTGCACTGCTGAAAGAGCGCTGCACGCGCATCCGGGATGACGGGTAAAAGCGTGGCGGCACGCGCCCAACTCACTCCACCGGATCGAGAAAATACACGTCCGGCTTGTCGGTCACGCCTGCCGCCTGCATCGCCGCCTGCACATCCGCTGACGCCATGAACTCTTTCGTCTTGCCGATGTCGGCGCCGTCGAAAATCAGCACAACCTCGTTGGCATCGCCCGCCGAACGCAGCACTTTGGATTTGGCGAGACCGGCCTTGTCGCGCACCGGCTTGTGGGCGTCGTAGGCGATTTTCCAGGCGGCGAAGTCCTTGACCTTGTGCCGTATAATAACGACCGACATGACGCTACTCCTTTTATTGGCGCGTTCCGACTCTCCTTCGTCGAGCCGACTCGCCGCGCAAGCGCTGGCGCAGCGAGCCGGAAGCGCGGGCGATCAATTCACCCGGCTCACCTCAACCAGATTGTCGGAGAATGTCGGCGCGCGGCCGAGGCCCGACCACGCATCCGATGAGATCGAATTGACCGAACCGTCAGAGCGGTTGAGCGAACGCCAATAGCCGAGTGTCGCAACGACGATGCCGGGATTGACGTCGTCGGTGACCCTTGCAACGCCCTCGAAATCGCCGCGATCGTTGTGCACCCGCACCGGGTCGCCCTCGCGGATACTGCGCGTGGCCGCATCAGCCGGCGAGATCAACACGTACTGCTCGCCCTGGGCTTTGATCTTGTGCTTCTCGTTGGCGTAGCACGAGTTCAAGAACGCGTGGCTCTTCGGCGAGATGATATTCAGAGGATACCGCTTGGCCAACCCGGGGTTCGCGTCATGCGTCTCGCGCGGCGCGACGTAGCCGGGCAAAGGATCAATGTCTTCGCCCGATTGCTCGCCCTCATACATGGCGCGGAACGGCCCGGCGACGAAGTTCTTGGCGCCGGCGAGCAGCATTTCGACTTTGCCGGACGGCGTTGGAAACTTACCCTCGGCGTGCGGCGTGCGCGTATCTACGCCGCCGACATCGATGCGGTAGTAGCCGTGCTTTTTGAAATACGCCATGTCGACGCCGCCCATCTTCGGGTCATCCCAATTGATGTAAGCAGCGCAGAGTTCGCTGTCGGTCATTTTAAAGACCGGATCATCGAAGCCCATTTCTTTGGCAAGCCGCCGCCACATCTCCGACGTTGCCAGGCATTCGCCCGGCGGCTCCACGGCCTTTTGATTATAGGTAAAGTAGAAGTGGCCCCACGACCACATCATGTCCTCGGCTTCACCCGCCATCGCCGATGGCAGCACGATGTCGGCGTACTTCGCCGTATCGGTCATGAAGTGTTCGGCGACGACAGTGAACAAATCCTCGCGCTCCAGGCCTTTGACGATTTTATTGGTCTCGGGCGATTGAATGACGGGATTGGTGCAGAACACGAACAGGCTCTTGATCGGCGGATCGAGTTTCATTTCACCGGTCAGCGCCTGGCCGAGCCGCAAGTTGTTGACGACGCGCGTGCCGGGTTTGATCCAGTCTGGCCGGGCCGCCTTGACCCAATCAACCGGGAAGTCCCAAAGCGGCAATTGCAGCATGCCGCCACCGACGTGACGCCACGACCCTACGATTGCGGGCAACGGGTAAATGGCGCGCGACGCCTGCGCCCCGCCAGCCGAGCGCTCTATAGCGACGCCGATGCGGATGGCGGACGGTTGTGCGGTTGCAAATTCGCGGGCGAATTTTTTGATGTCAGCGGCTTTAACGCCCGTGACCTTCTCAACGTAGTCGAGCGTGAAATCTGCGGCGCGGGCTTTGAGTTCGGGGAAGCCGTGCGTGTATTTATCGACATAGTCTTGATCCACCAGCCCCTGATCAACCAGCGAGTTGATGACCCCTAAGGCGAGCGCGCCATCGGTGCCGGGTTTGGGGCAGATATGCCAGTCGCCGGCCTTGGCGGTGCGTGAGCGGAAACTGTCGATGACGACGATTTTTGCGCCGCGCTTTTGGGCTTCGAGTACGAACGGCCAGTGATGCAAGTTGGTCGAGATCGAGTTGCAGGCCCAGATAACGATATATTTGCAATGCACGAAGCTTTCCGGATCAACACCGCCCGTCGGTCCGTGGGTCAGCAGCCACGCCGTTGATGATCCCGACGTGCAATAGGTCTTCTCGTTGATGGTTGTGCCGAGACGATTGAAGAATGGATCGCCGGAGTTGATGCCTTGCACCAGACCCATGTTGCCGAGATAGCTTTGCGGCATGATGGCTTGAGCGCCGTACTTGGCGATGATCTCGCGCCAGCGCTTGCCGATCTCGGAAATTGCCGCGTCCCAGGTGATGCGTTCGAATTGCTTGGAGCCTTTGGGACCAATGCGGCGCATTGGATACATCAAGCGGTCGGGATTGGCGTGGTGATCGTGGAAATCTTTCAGTTTGACGCACAGCCCGCCGCGGGTGATCGGGTGCTCTTTGTTGCCGCGCACGTCGACCAGCTTTCCGCCTTTGACCTCGTAGACCATCGAGCACGTATCCGGGCAATCATGCGGACAAGCGCCGTGAAAAAGTTCGGATTTGATCTGCTCGTTCATCGCAATGCTCCCAGATGCCGGCCCTTTGGCAGGGCAAAACTTTTCAAAAACGCCTTAGCCAACCCTCGCACTCTCCGTTCGTCGCATTCAACCCTTTTCGTCACGGCTGCGCACAAGGTGATGATGCGCTGCACAATACGCAAACAGCAGGCGGATTGCGCCGCCTGCTTTTGGTCTTTGCCGTCGTCACCCGCTACCTCGGGTTGCCATTGAATTTCTTCAGCACTCCGGGGTTCACGTTCAGAGCCGGTCCACGCTTTTGAACATTCGGTGCGTCGTTGAGATGCGGCTTCGGCTTAAAAACCTCCGGTGGCACACGATGTTTCGGCGGCGTGTCGACTTTCGGCGGTTTCGGCCAATAGCAATTCCCAGGTTCGCCGAGCATGCCGGCTGGGCAATGCTTCACGCGGATCTCGACGCAATTGGGATAGTTGCCGATCTCTCCTGGCGGGCACTGTTTCGGCACTTTCGGCGGCTCGGGGCGATCGCGCAGACAATTGGGGAATTGACCGTGCGTTCCTTCTGGGCAGTGCTTTTGCGGGAAGACGCAGCGCGCGCCATTCCATTCGCCGCCGTCACGGCGGCAGTCATCGCCCGGATCGCGGTCGCGGACGCAGACGCCGCTGCCGTTGCGGGAATAGCCATCGTCGCACACTTGAGGTTCATCACGCGTCAAACGGCACTGACCATTCGGCTTTCGGGCGTAGCCATCAGCGCAAATGCATCTGCCGCTCGGCGTCTTGATCTCGTGCGGAGCTAGCGTGCAGTCTTCCGGCTGCTTCGGTTCGCCCTCGTCCTTGACGCAACGCCCGCCGTCCTTCGCATAGCCGTCGCGGCAAATGCAGCGGCCATCTTCGGTTTTGACCTCGTGGACGCCCGGCGTGCAGTCTTCCGGCTGCTTCGGTTCGCCGTTGTCGCAACTGTTGGTCTCGCTGTTCCACGTCTCACCACCGGCGCACGGGCACTTACCTGAGCGCGGAATGGGACGTCCGTCCGGGCAGCGATTGACGACGGGCGGCACCGGCAACAGCGTTTGTACCTTGCCGCAGCGTGGTGATGGCACGTTCGCGGTTGCAGACGCGCTGTCATCGTCACCCTTGCCGTTGCCTTTCGAGCCAACGGGCGGGAACGTCATCATTGCCGTGTTTGGCAGCTCGCACACGCCGGAACCTGGCACCTTGGCTTTGACGTTGAGCGTCAGGCTTGCGCCCTTCGGCAACGTCACGACCGGCGTTACGCAATCGTAAGTCGCGCCCCCGCCCGCGCAGGTAAAGTCACCATCGAAAGCAACGTTGGACGGTGTTGCGCCGAACTTTTCGTCGAGTTTCACCGGGCCCTTGTACGGATCGGGTCCAGTATTGGTGACGGTCACGGCGTACGCGCAGGTAAAGTCATCACCCGA
>JAYUCQ010000500.1:0-2995 GCA_043740265.1 Hyphomicrobium sp. | reverse complement strand
ATATAGCGCTGGAAGTAGCGCTCGGCATCTTGTTCCGAACGCGCGGCTTCGCCGAGCATGTCATAAGAGAAGCGGTAGCCTTTGGCTTCGAGCGGCTTTGATCTGAGAAGCGCCGATTCAATCGTCGCGCCGAGAACGAACTGATCGCCAAGCAACTTGACGGCCTGGCGGACCGCGACGCGAATGGTCGGCTCACCCGTGCGGGCCACGAGGCGCTTCAAGGCTTGAAACGGATTGGCGCCCTTGGAGTCTTTCAGTTTGACCAAGCGGCCCGAGAGCATGAGGCCCCACGTGGAGGCGTTGACGAACATGCTATCGGAATGACCGAGGTGCTTTTCCCAGGCGCCGCCCGAGAGTTTGTCGGCGATAAATTGATTGGCCGTCTCGGTGTCGGGAATGCGCAACAGCGCTTCGGCCAGACACATGAGAATGACGCCCTCGTCGGTCGAAAGGCCGTACTCATGCATGAAGGCATCGACACCGGCGTGCTGGCCTTTGCTGGCGCGCGTGGCGTGGACATATCGGCGGGCAACGTCCTGGGCGCGGCGGCGCTCGTCTTCGGTGAAGACGGCGCGCTCGATCAGGCCGCCGACAAGCCGCTGTTCGTCGATGAGATAGTGGCCGGCGATCTCGTCCCGGGGCGGAAGCCCGCGCGTGCCTGTGATATCTTCGCGCCGCAATGCCGCAACCATGGTCAATCCTGAAGGTCAGAAACGGAGGACGCACACGATTCGATATCGGGATACTGTATCAGATATAGAAACCGGGCGCGCGGGGCCAAAGTCCGGCATCTGATGCGGACCGTTGCCCGCTTGACGCCCGAGGAATAGTCGCGGCACCTGTGCGGCGGGAATTTGTCCGGAAAGGCCGAGTGGTGAGCAAGACTGTCAAGATTTCGCGTGAGCTGAAGGATTTGCGCAAGCAGGTGGCGAAATGGCGCGAGGCGGGCAAAAGCGTCGCCTTGGTGCCGACAATGGGGGCGCTGCATGACGGCCACCTGGGACTCGTCAAATTGGCAAAAAAGAAGTGCGACCGGGTGGTTGTCTCGATATTTATCAATCCGACTCAGTTTGCGGCGAGTGAGGATCTTTCCCGCTATCCGCGCGATGAAGCCGGCGATTTGAAAAAGCTGGCTTCCGTTGCGGCTGATCTCGTGTGGGCGCCAACGGCCACCGAAATGTATCCGGACGGGTTTTCAACCGGCGTCGTTCCGGGCAGTGCCGCTGAAGATATGGAGGGCGCGATCCGCCCGCAGCATTTCGGCGGCGTGGCGACGGTCTGTTGCAAGCTGTTCTCACAGGTGACGCCGGACATCGCGATTTTCGGCGAGAAGGATTACCAGCAGCTCACCGTCTTGAAGCAGATGGTGCGCGATCTCAACTTGCCGTTGAAGATTGTCGGCGCGCCAACCGAGCGGGCCGAGGACGGCTTGGCGCTATCGTCGCGCAACGCCTATTTGACGGACGCGGAGCGCAAAGTGGCACCGGCTTTGTTTGCGGTGATCTCTGAAGTTGCAAAGGCTGTCGGCAAGGGCGCGGATATTCCGGCCAGCGTCGCCAACGCCAAGCGAAAACTCTTAGCGGCGGGATTTGCAGCCGTGGATTATGTCGAGGTGCGCGATGCCGAAACATTGGCCGAAGTCGAGCGCAAAGCAGGAGATAAACTGCGAGTCCTTGCGGCGGCCCGGCTCGGCAAAACGCGGCTAATTGATAATGTTGCGGCCGGTTGATTGATTGAAGGCCGCGCCGTGACCTAGTTCTTCGGAGCAAGCGCCAGATCGGGCGTCGTTGGCGAGAGCCCCAGATTTATGAGGATCTCTTGGCCAACGGACTTCCCCGCAGTGGGTTTAACGGAACCAGGTGGACCCGGCAAAAATGGCAGCATTGAAAACACCTGCTGCGCATTTTGCGTTGGCGGCGGGTTATTCTGCTGAACTGATTTTTGTTGACCTGCGCCGTTTGCCGGTCCGCCGCCTGCGTCTAACTTCGCCGCCCGCACGGCTCTCTTCGATGCCATCGCGCGTTGCAGTCTCTCGCCCGCTGGCCCGTAAATCCGGGACCGTTTCGATACAGAGGCCTGGCGCACACGCTGCTCGCGAAGCTCGACCGACAGTGTTCCGGTTTGCGTTCCGGACATACTAAAAACTTCGATCACAGCTTTGACCGGCCGGCGCCGGTTGGCGGGCAACGTCACGGTGACGTTGCCAACATCGCTGCGCGTCAGGGCCCAATCCGTTGCAGAGATACGGCGGCCCGCCGAAAGTGCCGTTCCAGCAGGCAAATTGCGGATGAGTATCAATCCGGCATCGCTTGAAAGTTGCACGGAATTGGCGGCCGCCGTGTCAGCTTCCGGTTCTGCAGCGGTGGTGTCGCTGTCGATCAGATCGCCTAAGCGCGGGGCAAAATCGAAGCGGGCATCGCTCGTGCCAGTATCCTCGAGCCTATCAAAAGACGGCACAATCGCGTCCGTCACCGGCGGACGCTGTGGTGTATCGCCTCGCGAAAATTTGTCGGCAACGGCATCGGCGTCAGAATTTCCCGGTTGCGGCAGGGAATTGGATTGCCCGGTGCCGATCCAAAGCACGATCAGCACAGCCGCCATCAAGAGCGGCCACGCACGCGCACGAGCAAATTGGAGGACTGTCAGGACAATTGCCGGAAGACCGGGTGCTGCCGCGACGGCGGCCGTACCTGCTGACGAGGCTGCAAGAAACATTGGAACGTCACGATTGTTGCCCGGTTGCAGCGGCGAGAAATCAAGTGCGCTATCCCAAGCTTCAAACTTGCTGCTGGCATCGGGCGCGTGAACACGACGGTCCTTCTCCGTCCGGTCGCCTGGATAGGCGTCAGCCCCATAGACGTCGCTGAACAAAATCGAGCCCGAAGACGCCTTTGAATCCAGACGGCGGACGAACTTCGCAATGGCACCTCCGGCCGGCTTCAATTTCCGGCACAGGCGAGAAAAATATTCAAAACAAAACAGACGCAACATCGGC
>JAYUCQ010000499.1:0-3000 GCA_043740265.1 Hyphomicrobium sp. | reverse complement strand
CGGGCAAATCCTCCGCGATGAGGCCGGGGCCGAAGACGTTGGCGCATTCGCCGTGCAGCCAAACGCTCGCACAGGCGGCAAGCCATGCGATCACCCCTCGTCCACCTGGGCCCAGTTGGTCCTGCGCCAAGAGTCCTGTGATAAAACCGGCGAGCACGTCGCCTGAACCTGCCGTCGCCAGCGTAGGCGGCGCATTGGCGTTAATCGCAGCATCGCCGTTGGGCGATGCAATTACGGTGTCCGCACCTTTAAGAACAACGACTGCTCCAGACAGCCGCGCGGCCTCCCGCGCGCGATCAAGTTTCGACGGCAGCTTGGCCAAATCTGGAAACAGACGTTTAAACTCGCCTTCGTGCGGCGTCATCACGACGGGGCGATCCGGGTGAGCACGGATCGCCGAGAACAGAGCGGCGGGATTTGAAATGGATTTGATGCGCGAACTGGTGAAACCGAAGTTCACCACCTCATCCGTTGCGTTCTCCGTTTCAGAAAATGACGTCAGCGCGTCCGCATCCAAAACAACCGCCGCGCCACTCGCCAGCGCAACGTCAACCAGATCGCGTGTTTCTCCTCCAACACCGGCACCTGGGCCGATGAGCGAGGCGTTCTTTCGCTTGTCGGAAAGTATTTCGCGCAGATCAGCCGCACGATTGCAGACGACAAGCATGATCGCGGTCAAGTGCGCAGCATTGATGGCTGTCGCTGACGAGCTTCCCGCAACCGTCACCAACCCAGCGCCCATCCGCAGCGCCCCGCGCGCGGCGAGGCGCGCCGCACCGGTTTGGAAGGGCGGACCCGACACGACAACTGCGTGCCCGCGGGTGTATTTGTGGGCGTTGAGGTTCGAACGCGGAAATTTCGGCAGCCAGAGGGCGGGTGCGTTTTCGAAAATAGAAACATTCAATGCACTCGAACGCAGCGGCGCGGTGCGACTCCCCTCCCCTTGACGGGGAGGGGTTGGGGGTGGGGTGAAGGGTTGGGCGGATTGCTCCGTATGAAGTTCCGGCGTTGCCACGTCGTCGTCCAGACTGAACGATTTCGATCTTGATAGTCCCCCCACCCCTAACCCCTCCCCGCGAGGGGGAGGGGGACTTTCGAGTACGACATCGGGAATACCGATTTCCGCAACAATAACTTCGCCGCACATCGCCCGCCCAGGCATCAGCAAATGCCCAGGCTTCTTGCGGAAGAATGTGATTGTACGCGTGGCTGCAACGGCGAGTGCATGCGAAGCGCCGGTATTGCCATCGAGTCCGCTCGGCACATCGACGGCAAGAACCGCCACGCCGCTGGCATTTACCGCCGTGACCACTGCCGCCGCCGGTTCCTCAAGTGGCCGAGACAGCCCCGCACCGAACAAGGCGTCGATGGCGAGCTGCGCTTGGTGCAACGCATCAGACACAGTTGCGAGAGTTGAACCACCCCACTTGCCCGCCATCACCGCCGCATCGCCCTTGAGCTGATCGACCGGCACAAGGCATGCCAGGCGCACATCAAACCCGCGCTCGCGTAAAATCCGCGCTGCGACGAAGCCGTCGCCACCGTTGTTGCCCGGCCCGCACAGCACCGCGATGCGGGCACCAGGCGCGACCATCTTCATCGCTTCCTCCGCAACCGCACGCCCAGCGTTCTCCATCAGCGTCAGTGATGGCACGCCGAGCGCCACCGCGCGCCGGTCAGCTTCAGCCATCTCTTTGGTCGTCAGGAGTTCGTACATTCTGGGTCTCGCGCTTGTCGTCTCGGCTCAACGCCTAAATTTTTGTCGCGGCGCGCAGTTTTTAGGCTAATAAGCCGCCATAGCGCCGGTTCGTCTTTCCGCCAATTTTTCTAACACACTGAAAAACTTGTCGATTATACCCAGTGTGCAATATGGCATGCAGTCTGCTTGCATTTAGGGCACTGGACCGGCACGCTTAAGAAGGCCACACCGGCACCTCCGCCGTCCAAGATCTCAGGGGCATGCATGAAAAAGATCGAAGCGATTATCAAGCCCTTCAAGCTCGATGAAGTCAAAGAAGCACTGCAGGAAATCGGTTTGCAGGGCATCACCGTGATTGAAGCCAAGGGGTTTGGCCGCCAAAAAGGCCACACCGAACTTTATCGCGGTGCCGAATACGTCGTCGATTTCCTTCCCAAAGTAAAAATCGAAGTCGTCCTCGCCGATGAGATGCTGGATAAGGCCGTCGAGGCTATCCAAAAGGCCGCCAAGACCGGGCGCATCGGCGACGGTAAAATTTTCATATCGACCGTCGAAGAAGCCATCCGCATCCGCACCGGTGAATCCGGCCGCGACGCAATTTGAGGCGGGCGGTTGCCGCTAAGGGCGTTGGGCCTCATCGGATCGCGGCCTGAAACGTGTGACGACCAATATTGATAATAACAAAACCAGCCGCATTGACAGGGGAGTTCCAATGAAAAGCGCGAGTGACGTTCTGAAGTTCATCAAGGACAAAGAAGCCAAGTTCGTGGACCTGCGCTTCACGGACACAAAAGGCAAGATGCAGCACGTCACCGCCGATGTGACCTGCGTTGACGAGGAGATGTTCAAGGACGGTTACGCTTTTGACGGCTCGTCAATCGCCGGCTGGAAGTCGATTGAAGCCTCCGACATGTTGTTAATGCCGGACCCGGCGTCGGCCCACATCGATCCATTCTTTGCGCAAACGACGGTTGCGATTTTCTGCGACGTGCTCGAGCCCTCGACCGGCCAGCTCTATGAGCGCGACCCGCGCGGCATCGCCAAGAAGGCAGAGGCCTACATGATGTCGCTCGGTATCGGCGACAAAGTCTACTTCGGTCCGGAAGCCGAATTCTTCATCTTCGATGACGTGCGCTTCTCAACCGACATGTATTCCGTCGGCTTCAAAGTCGACAGCAGCGAATTGCCGACGAACACGTCAACCGAAATGGAAATGGGCAACCTCGGCCACCGTCCGCGCGTCAAGGGCGGCTACTTCCCGGTGCCCCCGATCGATAGCTGCCAGGACATCCGCTCGGAAA
>JAYUCQ010000498.1:0-7320 GCA_043740265.1 Hyphomicrobium sp. | reverse complement strand
GGCCGGAGTAAATCTGCGTCGCGCCGCCTTGTCACGCGATTTGCCCGATCAGAGGGCTTGTCGCGTTGCTATCACGCTCCTAAGAAAGCAGGTGGGGCTGAGCTGCAACACTCACGTTGCAGAGGCATTTCTAGCAGTCCGTAACACGCCCCCCTCAATTTGAGTCCAGCATGTCCCACAATACATTCGGCCATCTCTTCCGTGTCACCACCTGGGGTGAAAGTCACGGCCCCGCGATAGGTTGTATCGTCGACGGCTGTCCTCCCGGAATTTCTCTCGACGAAGCCAGCATTCAAATGTTCCTCGACAAGCGCAAACCTGGACAGTCCCGGTTCACGACACAGCGCCGCGAAGCCGACGAAGTCACAATACTGTCGGGCGTGTTCAACGACGCCAAGGGACGGCAGATGACGACCGGCACGCCAATCGCGCTCGAAATTCAAAACACAGATCAGCGCTCGAAGGACTATGGCGACATTGCTCAAAAGTATCGCCCGGGGCATGCCGACTATACTTACGATGCAAAATACGGCGTCCGTGACTATCGCGGCGGCGGCAGATCATCGGCGCGCGAAACTGCGTCCAGGGTCGCCGCCGGCGCGATCGCGCGCAAGGTCGTCAATGGCGTAAAAATTCGCGGGGCCTTGATACAAATCGGGGCGCACAAGGTTGATCGCAAGCGGTGGGACTGGAACGAAGTTGACAACAACCCGTTCTTTTCACCCGACGCGAAGGCCGCCGAAACATGGGCCAACTATCTCGATGGCATTCGCAAATCAGGATCGTCGATTGGTGCAATCATCGAAGTTGTTGCCGACGGAGTGCCCGCAGGCTGGGGTGCACCGCTTTACGGTAAACTCGATCAAGAACTCGCCAGCGCTATGATGTCCATCAACGCAGTGAAGGGCGTCGAGATCGGTGCCGGGATGGCCGCTGCCGCATTGACGGGCGAAGAAAACGCCGACGAGATGCGCATTGGCCGCGGCGGCAAACCAAAATTTTTGTCGAACCACGCGGGCGGTATCCTCGGCGGCATATCAACGGGTCAGCAAGTCGTGTGCCGCTTTGCCGTCAAGCCGACGTCGTCAATCTTGTCGCCGCGCAAGACCATCGACAGCAATGGCAAGGAGACGGATATTGTCACCAAAGGCCGGCACGACCCTTGTGTTGGCATCCGCGCCGTGCCCGTCGGCGAAGCCATGATGGCAATTGTTTTGGCTGATCATTTCTTGCGCCACCGTGGCCAATGCGGCGTTTAGCTGCCGTAGCACTGAATTTTGAAATGAGGTTGTGATGCGTTTTTGCCGTTTGTCATTTTTATGTGCCGTTTGCCTGTTTGGCTTTGCGACGGCAACGGTTGCAGCCAGCATCGATGACGCCCGCATGAAAGCGGCGGCAACGGACGCCAACAACTGGCTTTTGCATGGCCGCGACTATGGCAATCAGCGCTTCTCGCCGTTGGATCAGATCAACGCCGGCACTGCGAAACGGCTCGTGCCAAAGTGGATCTACCAAACGGGCTATTCCGCAACCTTTCAGACGACGCCGCTCGTCGCTGACGGTATTATGTATATCTCGGCACCGTTCTCGCACGTGATGGCCGTCGATGCCGCGACTGGTGTAGAAATCTGGCGTTACGAACACAAGAATTCTGCAAAAAAACTTTGCTGTGGTCCGGCCAATCGCGGCGTGGCGCTCGGTTATGGCAAGGTCTATGTCGCAACCGTCGATGCTCACCTCGTCGCGCTGGATCAAAAAACCGGGCAAGTCGTCTGGAATATTGCAATTGTAGAACCAGACGGCGGCCCGACCGAAAGTTCCGATATCCTTGCGGCTGACGCGTTGAAAGGCCAGCACGTCGCCGGCTCAACAGGCGTCGGGGCAGTAGCCGCACCTCTGGTCGTCGATGGCTTGATTATTACCGGCATTACTGGCGTCGGCTATGGCCTTCACATCGACAGCGAAAGAGCAGGAGCGCCGTTGGGAGCCGTCGTCGGTATCGCTGGCCGCTTTGGCCGCCCCGGATTTCTAGCCGCATATGACGCGGTCACCGGCAAGAAAGTCTGGCACTTCGATACCACGCAAGAGGGTTGGGAAGGCACGATGCAAAACGCGACGCCAGATGGCGTTCCCATGCATCGCGATATCGCTGCTGAAAAGGCGGCGCTCAAAGACAACAAAGACGCGTGGCGCTTCGGTGGCGGTTCGATCTGGCATACACCTGCACTTGATATCGAACGCGGCATGATCTTTCTCGGTATTGGCAACCCCTCCCCGCAAGCCGCTGGAGAAGGCCGCCCCGGAGACAATCTCTACGCGTCATCTTTGATCGCCCTTGATGTCAAAACCGGAAAACTCAAGTGGGCCTATCAGCAAATCCCGCATGACATCTGGGGGTATGACGTCGCCAGCCCGCCGGTCCTGTTCGATGCGAATGTCGGCAGCGAGACCGTTCCAGCGATCGGCCAGGCATCCAAGCTCGGCTGGTTTTATGTGCACGACCGGCGCGACGGCAAACTGCTTTACAAGTCCGAAGCCTTCGTGCCGCAAGACAATATGTTTGCGCTGCCGACACCTGAGGGCGTAAAAATTTCTCCCGGCGTCGGTGGCGGATCCAACTGGTCACCGGTATCGATCGACGCGGCCAAGGGCGTTGTCTACGTCGCGGCCATGCATATGCCGACCACGTACCGCACCGCCGAGCTGCCAGCCGCCGAGGGAAAGCCTGCCGTACGCTACATTGTCATGGACACGGCAACGACCGAAAGATGGGGCACGCTGACCGCGATCGATCTCACTTCAAACGGCAAACTGCTATGGCAAAATAAAACGAACGACCCTCTGGTTGGCGGCGTCCTTGCAACGGCAGGCGGCATCGTCTTCAACGGCGAAGGCAGCGGCGACTTTGCGGCCTTTGACGCCAGGTCAGGCGCAAAGCTGTGGCGCTTCAATTGCGGAGCTGGCGTCAACGCACCGCCCATCAGCTATGCGATCGATGGAAAACAGTACGTGGCGGTCGCGGCGGGCGGTAGCCAGATCTGGGGTTTCCGGCAAGGCGGCGCAGTGATTGTCTTTGGCCTCGCAGACTAAGCCCTACCGGCGGAAAACGCTGACCACTTCAATGTGCGGCGAATAATGAAATTGGTCGACGGGCGCGGCTCTTTCAAGCCGATAGCCGCCATCGATCAAGACGCGGGCGTCGCGCGCCAATGTCGCTGGATTGCACGATACAGCGACGACCGTTTTAACTTTCGATTTCGCCAGCATTTTCGCTTGCGCTTCGGCACCAGCCCTCGGTGGATCGAAGACAACGGCATCATGTTCATTCAACTCAAGGGCTGATAAAGGTTCGCGGAACAGATCCCGCACCAAGGTCGTGATCGGTTTAAGGCCCGTCGCTTTTCTTGACCCCAACGCCAAGGCAGCAATCGCTATCTTGTCGCTATCGACGGCGAATACCTTGGCTTGATGCGCGATTGGAAAGGAAAATGCACCTAGCCCCGCAAAGAGGTCCGCAACCTTTTTCGCTTTTCCAAGTTCAGCGATAATAATTCGGACGATCGCCTGCTCGGCTTCAGCGACAGCTTGGATAAAGACGCCCGGCGGAATGGCAACTTCAGCGGTGCCGAAAACGAGAAATGGAGACAGCGCCTCATAGACCGGCTCGGACTCGACGCTGATCCGTGCCAGCCCGAGAGCCGCTGCCTCCCGCGCCAATGCAACACGGACCGGAGCCGACAGTGTGCGTTCGACCCCACAAATATCTACATCCAAACCCGATGCGGTTGCGGTGACCGAAATCTTCGCCTCACCCCGTCGCGAAACCAAAGGGTCCAGTAGCCTCTTCAACCCCGGCAAGACGGATACAATGCGCGGCTCAACGACCGGGCACTCACGCAGATTGACCAGCTCATGCGACGCCGCTTCGTGAAACCCGATCGCGATGCCTTCAACGGTGCGTCGTGCGGTAAAGACGGCGCGCCGGCGTTTGCCTTCAGGGCGAAGCAGCGGCTCAACCGTTGCTTCGATACCGCGCGAGCGGAAGGCCGCAATAACTTGCTCCCTCTTCCATTGAGCGTACGGCTCAGACGCCATATGCTGAAGTGCGCACCCGCCACAAACTCCGAAATGCCGGCAGACCGGCGCGACGCGATCCGGGCTCGCCCGCAAAATTGAATTGAGCCGTCCGCGATCCGCATTGAACGTGGCGCTGACGCATTCACCCGCCAGCGTGAACGGCACATAGCGCAGTCCGGTCGCACTGTCAGCCACACCGTCGCCCTGGGCTCCGACGCGGGCGATCACAAGTTCTTCAATATCATTCACAATTGTTCTCATGGATCGCTTGCGGCTTGTTCTTACCGCGCATTTGATCCAAGTCCATCTCTTCTAGCGTTCAACACCCGTTAACGCTTTCGGACACTCGTGCACTTAAACGCCACGCGTCGGCGACACTCTGGAGAGTACCAATGAAATTCGCAATCGCAGCGACGATATTCGCCCTGCTTCTTCCCGTCATGGCACAGGCTGATCCCCAAGGAACGCCGTCTGCTGCGGGGGCAAAAGTTTCTATAATTGAACCGAAGGACGGTGCGACCGTCACCAACCCGTTCACGGTTAAATTCGGCATTGAAGGCATGGAGATCGCACCAGCGGGTTCGGATACCCCTAATTCCGGGCATCATCACTTGTTTATCGATACTGTGCTTGAGGACACGCTCAATGCCATTCCAATGGATGACACGCACAAACATTTCGGCAAAGGCCAGAAGGAGACGACGCTTGAGTTAAAGCCAGGCGTGCACTCGCTGCAACTTGTGCTGGCCGATAAGAACCACGTGCCGCACGTGCCCCCGGTCATGTCAGAAGTTGTCAGTGTAACGGTGAAGTAAGCAAGCCAACGGAGCGGTGATCGCGTTTAGGCGCGATCACCGAGCTCTTTGACGAGATTTTCGCGACCGAGGGCTTTGAAGACGGTTGCGATGATCCCCGACGCTGAAAGCCCGGCGGCTTCGTACATGACCTCGGGCTTGCCATGATCAATGAACACATCCGGAAGCGCCTTGGTGCGCACCTTGAGGCCGCGGTCCAACAGGCCTTCGTCCGACAGATAATGCAAAACGAAGCTACCGAACCCGCCGGCGGAGCCTTCTTCAACTGTCACCAGAACTTCATGGTTCAGAGCCAGCAGCTTTATCAATTCGTGGTCGAGCGGTTTGGCGAAGCGCGCATCCGCAACGGTCGTCGATAAACCGAAGCCAGCCAGCTGATCAGCGGCGCGCAAGCATTCCGCCAGACGCGTTCCAAGTGACAGAAGAGCTACCTTCGAACCTTGCCGCAGAATGCGCCCCTTGCCGATATCGAGAGCAATGCCCTCGGACGGCAATTCAACGCCAACGCCCTCACCACGTGGATAGCGCAATGCGCTTGGACGGTCGTCGATTGCAGCCTGCGTTGCCACCATATGCACGAGCTCTGCTTCATCCGCCGCCGCCATGATGACGAACCCCGGCAAGCACCCAAGATATGCAACATCAAATGACCCAGCATGCGTCGCGCCGTCGGCACCAACGAGCCCGGCGCGGTCGAGCGCAAAACGAACGGGAAGCTGCTGAACCGCAACGTCGTGCACCACTTGATCGTAAGCGCGTTGAAGGAAAGTCGAATAGATCGCGGCGAACGGCTTGAAACCTTCCGTCGCCAAGCCAGCAGCAAACGTCACTGCGTGCTGCTCAGCAATGCCGACATCGAACATGCGGTTCGGAAACCGCTTGCCGAAAATATCGAGACCCGTTCCGTCCGGCATGGCCGCCGTGACTGCAACAATTTTATCGTCTTTTTCGGCAGCCTTTACCAAACTGTCGGCAAATACCCGGGTGTAGGTCGGCGCATTCGGCTTCGGTTTTACCTGCGCGCCGGTGACAACGTTGAATTTGTTGACGCCATGATACTTGTCATCAGACGCCTCGGCAGGCGCGTAGCCTTTGCCCTTCTTGGTCACGACATGAACAAGAATGGGGCCTTGCTTGGCGTCTCGAACGTTTTTCAAGACCGGCAGCAGTTGATTGAAATCGTGGCCGTCAATTGGACCGACGTAATAGAAACCGAGTTCTTCAAACCACTGCCCACCCTGCCACAGGTGACGCGTATATTCCTCAACGCGCGCCGCACGGCGTTCCCACTTTTTTGGCAGGTGCTTCGCCAGTTGCTTAGCGTAGTCGCGAAGATGCAAATAAGTGCCGGATGACGTTGCGCGCGCCAGATAGGCCGAGAGAGCGCCCGTCGGCGGCGCGATCGACATATCGTTATCATTGAGAATAACGATCAAGCGTTCGTCACGCGCGCCAGCGTTATTGATGGCCTCATAGGCCATGCCGGCACTCATCGCGCCGTCGCCGATAACAGCAATCACGTTGTTGTCGCCACCGGTTAAATCGCGCGCCACCGCCATTCCGAGTGCAGCAGAAATTGACGTCGAGGAATGCGCGGCACCGAACGGATCGTATTCGCTTTCATCGCGCTTAGTGAACCCTGACAAGCCGCCGGGCTGGCGCAGAGTTCGAATGCGGTCGCGACGACCTGTGATAATCTTGTGAGGATAAGCTTGGTGGCCGACGTCCCAGACCAGACGGTCGCTCGGCGTATTGAAAATCCAGTGCAGCGCGACGGTCAGCTCAACGACACCTAGACCAGCGCCGAGATGGCCGCCCGTGACCGACACGGCATCAATCATTTCCCGGCGCAGCTCATCGGCGAATTGCGTGAGCTCACCTTCCGGCAACTTGCGCAGATCGGCTGGAATTTTCACTGAATCTAGAAGCGGTGTCTTGCTCACGAGGCTTTACCTCTACAACAACCAATTTACCGGTTATGTCACAGCTATTAACGCCTGCAAGCGGCCAATGTTCGCACATTTGAAGGCGGGCTTCCGGAAATGCGAGTGTATTGGCGAGGTGACCGCCGAATTCGGGCTTGTCTTAAGCCTCGGGATCGAGAGGTTCTGTGCCCTTTGGACGTCCGTCCGGCCCAAAGTTAAGTTTCTCCACTTTGGCTTCGGCCTGTTTCAATAATCTGTCGCAGTGGTCACGAAGAACTTCCCCGCGCTCGTAAATGGCGATGCTTTCTTCGAGCTCGACGTCACCGCGCTCAAGCCGGCCAACGATGCTTTCGAGTTCTTTCAAAGCCCGCTCAAACGTCATCTCTTTGATGTCCGTATGAGCCTTGGCCTGTGGTTTTGCCGTCGTCATCGCAGATGCTCTCTCGCGCAGGGCACTACGCCCCCGTCTCCATAAGTGTTGTCACGTGCACCGCTACCGATTT
>JAYUCQ010000497.1:0-3012 GCA_043740265.1 Hyphomicrobium sp. | reverse complement strand
CGGCAAGGGTCTCGATCAAAACCGCCGTCTGGATCGTCATATGCAACGATCCAGCGATGCGTGCGCCCTTGAGGGGCTGCTTGGCGCCGTATTCGGCGCGCGTTGCCATCAAGCCCGGCATTTCGGTTTCGGCGATGGCGATTTCCTTGCGGCCCCATTCGGCCAGGCTCAGATCTTTGACGATGTAATCGTGTTTAGCGGTCATGTCGGCTCCTCGTGTTTTCGGGCCTGGTAGAGGAAAGCGCTGCCAAGCGTGGTGCGTGATGCTCTGGACCGCAATGAGCGGCTGAAAAGCGCCGGTTAGAGATCGGATTAGCGATGATGAATTTGAGCCTGCTATAGCCGAGCGGCGCACCAGTCGCAACAAGATATAAACAACTCTTTATGTCTCGGCGGCAGGCCGTTTGCGGTGGTCTAGCCGCGCTCCGCGCAAACCATTGGAATGTTTGACTATATTTCGATATTCAAAGTAAAAACAGATAATAATACATTAAACTCAAGTATATAATTTGAGATAAATTAGATTAAAATCGAATATATATTTCTTTAGGCGCGTAAAAAGCAAAATCTCTTCTTCACATTTGTTAAATTGCTCCTGTTGTAACTTCAGCATGCCAATAAGTGTGCAGGAGGACTACTATGTCTACAACCATATCTAAGCGGATACCTACCGCTTCGATCAAGCAGAAGGTGGATCAGCCGATCCATTGTGTGATCAAACGAGGTGCCGGAAGCCTGTCGAGCTTCGCAACCGACACGGCCGGTGACGTTGCGATCTTGTTTGGCCTCATGGCCTTCGCGATGTTCGGGCTCATCGGTGCGGCGGTCGACATGGGCCGCTGGCTGAGCGCTCGCGACCAGACATTAAACGCGCTCGACTCGGCCGTGATCGCAGTCGGCCGTGCGATGCAAACGCAACCCAACGTCGACATCCAGGCGCTGGGCAAGCTCTACTATGACCAAGCCGTGAAAAACCGGATTGCGGTCCTGTCGGGCGAACACGTGAAGTTCGAAAAGGTCACCAACGCCGGCGAGCAGTCCGTCATGGCCACGACCGATGCCAAGATCTCGACGCCGTTCATCGGCATCGTGGGTGGCGCGTTCGGCATCAAGGACTTCTATCTGACGCAACAGGGCAATACGCCGACGTCAGGACAGAACTCGCAAGACGCTGGCTCGGAAGTCTCTAAGGCCACGCTATCGATTGGTGGTGTGAACTTGGAAATCGCCATGATGCTCGATACCTCGGGCTCCATGGGCGAAACCACGTCGTCCGGCAACGCCAAGTACATTGACATGCGTGCGGCTGCCAAGGATCTGGTCAACATCGTCGTGTGGTCGGATCAGAGCCAATACACGTCCAAGGTCGGCATCGTGCCGTTCTCTGGCGACGTTCGCTTGCCTGGCTCGCTCTACGGCAATGTCGTTGCGCCAAACCCTCTGTCTTCGTTCTGTCTCGACTCTCGCCAAGACGACGTCTTTTGTACGGCTACCACTCCGTCTACCTACAGGGTGACCTACACCAAAACGTCAAATTGTGTTGCTGAACGCCTCGGCGCTGACAAGTTTACCGATATGGGTCCTGGAACGGGCAGCTTCATCACACCTGAGTATACGAGAAACGGCAATTGCGCGCAGTCTCAGTCTGGCGACGAACTGCTGCTTATGACGAGCAACAGAAGCGTGTTGAATGCGAAGATCGACGGCCTCAGCCCCCGTGGGCGCACGGCGGGTCAGATCGGCACGGCGTGGGCTTGGTACATGTTGTCACCTAGCTGGGCGCCGGTCTTTCCGGCCGAGTCAAAGCCAGTCTCCTACACGGCTGCCAAAACGAAGAAAATTGCCATTCTGATGACCGACGGCGATTACAACAGCGAGCATGACGTCTTAGGTGTCGACACGTCGTCGTCCGGCGCTGGCGTGATCGCCAACGGCGTAAACTCTCCGGCTCAAGCCGTCGCACTTTGCAACGGGATGAAGGCGAAGGGGATTGAGGTCTACACGATTGGTTTCGACGTTACTGGCAACTCGACGGCAATCAGTACGCTGTCGGCCTGCGCCAGCGACCCGACGAAGTTTTACAACGCAACGAACGGCGAAGCCATCAAGCAAGCCTTTCGTGATATCGCTCTCAAGCTGTCCGAGCTTCGTTTGACGAAGTAAGCTTCGAGATTATTGGCCCCCTGCACCGGAAACGGAGGCGCTTTCAAAGCGCCTCCGTTTTCGTATGTGCGGACCTGTTCTTGTTTATGCGTCTCCGACGCGCTTTCCTTATGCGTCTCCGACGCAGTCTTCCCCAAAGCCTGCTTCGACCAGCGCGACGAGCGCGGCCAATGCCTCGGGACCCTGCGGGCCTTCCGCCGAAATGTGCAGCGATGACCCAGGGCCCGCCGCCAGCATCATCAATCCCATAATCGACGTGCCGCCAACCGAGTGGCCCTCGCGCATCACCGTGATAGCCGCGTTATAGCTTTCCGCACATTTGACGAATTTGGCCGAAGCGCGCGCGTGCAGACCTTTAATGTTGCGGATCACGACGATCGCTTCAGGCCGTTTGCTGTTGGCGAGTTCCGGCATTTTTGTGCAAACCTCTCGCCCGGCTGCTATTCGCCCGACAGTTCTTGACTGGCGACCTTGATGTATTTGCGGCCCGCGTCGCGCGCCGTGCTGACCGCCTGAGCGAGCGGCATCTCGCCACGGATGCTGGCCAGCTTGACCAGGATCGGCAGGTTGATGCCCGCGATCACCTCAGCATGCGCCTCGTCCATGACGGAGATGGCAAGGTTCGACGGTGTGCCGCCAAACATATCGGTCAGAATAATCACCCCTTTGCCGCTTTGTACCCGCTCGACGGCAAGGAGGATCTCCCGCCGGCGCGCGTCGGCATCGTCATCGGGTCCGATCTGCACCGTTTCAAGCTGCGATTGGCGCCCGACCACATGCTCCAGCGCGTTGCGAAACTCTAAGGCGAGAGCGCCGTGGGTAACTATGACAAGTCCGATCATGGAAGAT
>JAYUCQ010000496.1:0-3016 GCA_043740265.1 Hyphomicrobium sp. | reverse complement strand
ATATTGAGCGTGACGCTGTCTTGGCAAGCGGTGCAACGATCAATGGCTTGCCCATCATCGTTTCAGGTGAGAACACAGTCGTTGGATCTGGAGCCTATCGTGCTCCCGGTTATGGCCTTCAAGTGTTATCCAGCCGGCCTGACCTTGAGCGGACGACATTGGACCAGTGGTTCAAAGATCACGTCGCCGGCGGCCCTGGGGCGTTTGTTCTTGCGGCCCAGGGCTATGCCGATTTTGGCCGCGCCTTTCGCAGAAAGTTCGTTACCGAAATCAGTGCGCTTACGCACACGATTCAGCCGGATGAGTAGAGTACAATTTCTGAGCGGACACCATCAGTGACGGACAATCCAATGGATAGAAAGATAAAGCGCCTTCTCGTCGCCAATCGTTCAGAAATTGCGATCCGCATTTTTCGCGCGGCAACCGAACTCGGCATTCGCACAACCGCAATTTACGCCGAACAGGATCGGCTGTCTTTGCATCGCTTCAAAGCGGATGAAGCTTTTCTCATTGGCAAGGGGAAGGGACCGCTTGAGGCCTACCTATCGATCGATGAAGTGTTAAGGGTCGCCACGGAAGCTAAGGCAGACGCCATCCATCCGGGCTACGGGTTCCTGTCGGAAAGTCCCGAATTTGCCGAAGCCTGCGGCCAAGCGGGCATCATTTTCATCGGTCCAACGCCGCAAACTATGCGGACGCTTGGCAACAAGGTCGATGCCCGCAACCTTGCAGCGAGTTGCGGAACGCCCGTCATGCCCGCCAGCCCGCCGCTACCGCAAGATGCCGACGGCATCAAAAAGGCTGCAGCCAAAGTCGGTTACCCGGTCATGCTCAAGGCCTCTTGGGGCGGCGGCGGACGTGGCATGCGCGTTATCGAGCGCGAAAGCGAACTCATCGATTCTGTCATGATCGGCCAGCGTGAAGCCCGCGCTGCATTCGGCAAGGACGAAGTCTATCTCGAAAAGCTGATACGCAATGCGCGCCATGTTGAGGTGCAAATTCTCGGCGACCAGCATGGCAATCTGGTGCATCTCTTTGAACGCGATTGTTCTATACAACGGCGCAATCAGAAGCTCATCGAGCGCGCCCCTGCTCCCTATCTGGATCAGGCTACGCGCCAGCAGCTGTGCGAAGCAGCCCTGAAAATTGGCCGGGCCACTCAGTATGTCGGGGCCGGTACGGTCGAGTTCCTGTTTGACACCGATACGGGTGCTTTCTACTTTATTGAGGTCAATCCGCGCATCCAGGTGGAACATACGGTCACTGAAGTTGTGACGGGCCTCGACATTGTCAAAGCTCAGATCAAAATACTCGAAGGTGGCCGTATAGGAGTCAAAGGCGCTGATGGCCATTGGCAGACCGGCATTCCCGGACAAGATTCGATCCGCCTCAACGGCCACGCCATTCAGTGCCGCATCACCACAGAAAATCCTGAGAATAATTTCATACCGGATTTTGGCCGCATCAGTGCTTATCGCGGTGCCATGGGCTTCGGCATCCGCATCGACGGTGGCACGGCATTCTCTGGCGCTGTCGTGACCCGGTTCTACGATCCCCTATTGGAAAAACTGACGGCTTGGGCGCCAACACCCGACGAAGTCATCGACCGCATGAACCGGGCACTGCTTGAATACCGCATTCGTGGCGTCGCAACCAACCTCGCATTCTTACATAATGTCGTCGCCCATCCGCGCTTTCGAACGAATGACTACACCACGCGTTTCATCGATGAGACGCCAGCATTGTTTGATTTCCCAATCCGAAAGGATCGCGCCTCCAAGCTTTTGACCTGGATCGCCGACGTTACCGTCAACGGTCATCCCGAAACCAGGGACAGAGTTCGCCCAGCTGCAAGTGTACGCTTTCCCGAGCCGCCCGTGTTCCGTCAACCGCCACCCGCCGGTACCCGCCAATTGCTTGAGGCGAAGGGCCCGGCGGGTTTTGCTCAGTGGATGAAGTCCCAAGAGCGCATTCTTATCACCGATACCACCATGCGCGATGCGCACCAGTCGCTGATCGCCACGCGAATGCGGACGAAAGATATCGTGCCGGCCGTCGAAAGCTACGCTCGCGGCCTGCCACAACTCTTGTCGCTCGAGTGCTGGGGAGGCGCCACGTTTGATGTCGCTATGCGGTACCTTCGAGAAGACCCCTGGGAGCGTTTGGCGCTCATCCGCGAAAAGTTGCCTAACATTCTCACGCAAATGCTGCTCCGCGGGTCGAACGGTGTCGGCTATACCAACTATCCTGACAACGTCGTGCGATTTTTTGTAAAGCAAGCTGCAGATGCCGGCATGGATCTGTTCCGCATTTTCGATTGTTTTAACTGGGTCGAAAATATGCGGATATCGATTGATGCCGTGTGCGAGAGCGGAAAACTGGCCGAAGGCGCCATTTGCTACACCGGCGATATTCTCGACCCGGCCCGGACGAAGTATTCACTGCGCTACTATATAGATCTAGCTAAGGAGCTGGAAAAAGCTGGTGTCCACATTCTTGGCATCAAGGATATGGCTGGATTGCTGAAGCCTGCCGCAGCGCGTGTCTTGGTAAAGGCCTTGAAGGAAGAAACGAACCTGCCTGTGCATCTCCACACGCACGATACAACCGGAATTTCGGCGGCAACGGTGCTGGCGGCGGTGGATGCAGGCGTCGATGCCATAGACGCGGCTATCGACAGTATGAGTGGCAGTACTTCGCAACCGTGCCTTGGTTCAATTGTTGAAGCCGTCGCGCGTTCGAAGCGTGACTCCGGATTGGATCCGGCCGCGATTCGCCGCATCAATACCTATTGGGATGGCGTTCGGGCGAACTACATAGCTTTTGAAAGCGGCCAGATGTCTGGAGCGTCCGAAGTCTATCGTCATGAAATGCCTGGCGGACAATTCACTAATCTCAAAGAGCAGGCCCGTTCGATGGGTCTCGATACACGATGGGATGAGGTGGCTGAAGCTTACCGGGCTGCCAATGAGTTGTTCGGCGACATCATCAAAGTGACGCCGTCCTCGAAAGTGGT